>DAOQBQ010000023.1:0-7139 GCA_035355175.1 Candidatus Dojkabacteria bacterium | reverse complement strand
AACAAAAATTAAGTAAGCAAATCTAAAAGGCGATACTGCAATATTCATTTTAATATCTGTCCATAAACTATTGCTGCTTCTAATAATATCAGTTTCTGAAACTTCTTTAGTAACGCCAGCTAAATGCATTTGTAAATAGTTTGATGCTTCAAAAAAAATACCTGCCGGAGCATTCAGCCACTGAAATTTCATTTTTAAAAAGTATAAAATAATTGGTGAAAGCACCAACACAATACCAATAGTTAGTAATTGTTTGTTCGATTTTTTTCTTAATGCAACCAATGATTGAGATTTCTTACCCTGTTTAATGATATCACCAAAGAGGTTAACAAAAAGATTAATACTCTTTATTGAATCATCATTTGCTGGAATTGGATAATCTACTAAATCTGGATCACAGTTAGTATCTATTAGAGCAATAACTGAAACATTGGATATATTTGCCTCATTGATAGCATTCTTCTCCACCATACTATCAATTACGATTAAGAATTTAGGAAGTTCATCCATAAACTTAATACCCTCATATATCTTGTTTAATCTATCAACATCCTTTTGCATTAAAAGAACCTCTTTCTTAACAAGACCCTCTCCACCAGAAGCTAATCTCTCTTCCATCTTAACTAAAGTCTGAATACTCCCCTTAATTGCATCAAAATTGGTAAAAAGACCACCTGGCCATCTCTTTGTAACATAGAAAGCACCTACCTCTTTCGCCATTTTTTCAATTATTCCAGCAGCCTGTCCTTTAGTTCCAACAATCAATACATTACCTTTATCTACAACTTCAGCTAATTCATCTAGGGCCTGTGTAAGCATCTTTCTACTCTTAACAATATCTATGATATGGATACCATTCCTTACCTCATATATATATTTCTTCATTTTAGGATTCCAAGCACTATGTTTATGCCCAAAATGTGCACCTGCTTGAAGAAATGTTAGAAGTTCAGGAATCTCTGTTTTATAGCTTTTCTTTACAGTCTCTGCTTTAGGAGTTTCAACCTTCTTTGAGACCTCTTTTGTTTTTTCCATAATGTTTTTCCTTTTGTCACCTATCTCTATGGGTAGATTTAATCTATCCAGGAAATATTTAGAGATATGCGAGATATATATTAAATACGGTTTCGATTATATATTCTAATCTCATCTTTATCAATACCCTATACAGATATACTCTTCCAACTATTCTTTCCTACTACAATATGGTCAAGTAGCTGTATACCAACTAAGTCCAAGGTGTCGCTAATAGTTTTGGTAAGCTTAATATCCTCCTCACTTGGTGTACTGTCTCCAGATGGATGATTATGTGCAAGTATTACAAATGCGCAGTTACTGATAACTGCAGTATATATTACCTCACGAGGTGATAAATTAGCACAATTTAGTGAACCCAATGCAATACTTTCTCTTGATACTAAATCAAATCTAGAGTTTAAACAAAGAATATCAACCCTCTCTCTTTTTAACTTAGACATATCTCTAAGTAAGTTATATGCACCCTGAGAATCTGTAATCCTAAGAACATCATTATCAAATAACCCATATAACCTTCTTCCCAACTCTATACCAGCTAATACTCTCATTCCAACAACCTCACCAACACCGTTCTGATTAATTAAGGTCTCCAAAGATATATCCTTACTCTCCTTTAAATTGCTACGAATTACCTTAAGTATTGATTTAGATATCTGTTTAAAATCTCTACCCTTAATACCGCTACCTACAAGTATCTGTATTAATTGAATATCTGATAGAACAGATACGCCCCCTTTAAGAAGTTTCTCTCTTGGTAACATAGGAAGATATTAAACAAAATATATTAAAAAGTCTTGAACTACTTCTTTACCTCTTTCTTAATATATTTACACTCAGGATATCCACTACAACCTTTAAATAGCTTCCCCCATTTACTTCTCCTCTCTACTAGATTCTTACCACACTCAGGGCACTTTTCATTTAAAAGAAGTGGCATTGTTCCTTTACACTCAGGATATGATTCACAAGCCCAAAATTTACCATACTTACTGTTTTTTAAAAGCATTTTAGAGCCACACTTAGAACATTTCTCTACTTTCAAATACTTATCAAAATCTAAGCTATCACTACCTCCATCTAAATCCTTCATACCCTTACACTCAGGGAATTTAGAACAGCTTAAAAACTTACCATATCTTCCTAATCTAATAACCATAGAAGATTTACATTCAGGACACTTCTCCTTAGAATCCCCTAATATTACTACATCATCTTTATTAACATTCTTTAGCGCGTCTTCGATATCTTTAATCAATGGTTTATACTGCTTGTCCATAAATGGAACATAATTAATCTTCCCTTTGGCAATATCATCTAAACCATCCTCTACATTAGCTGTATATTTATAATCAACTAAATCTTTAAAGTTCTTTTTAAGAAAGTGTGTTACTACTCTACCAATATCTGTAGAAAGTAAGAATTTACCATCCCTTGATACATACTCTCTTGCCTGTATGGTAGATATTATAGTTGCGTATGTAGAAGGTCTTCCTATTCCTAAAGATTCTAACTTCTTAACAAGGGTTGCCTCTGTATATCTTGCTGGTGGTTGAGTAAATTTTTGCTCCGTAAAAAACTTTATCTTTTTAAATGTATCATCTTTTTTAACATTAGATATCTCTTGTATTAATTCGTTCTCATCTTTTCCACTACCGTATATAACCCTAAAGCCGTCAAACAAGGTTTTTTGAGCACCTACTAAAAATGTATATATATTTTTAAACCCCTTAACTGGCTCAAAATATATACTCAGATTCTCGACCCTCTTCTCCTTCATTTGAGATGAAATAGCTCTCTTCCAAATTAAAGAGTAAAGTTTAAATTCATCATCTTTTAATTTGCTTCTAGATTTTTCTAAATCAAATAAGAAATCTGTAGGTCTAATTCCCTCATGGGCCTCCTGTGCATTCTTACTCTTGTTTTTGTAATATCTTGGAGAACTGGGTAAATACTCATTTCCATAAGTTTTAAGTATGACCTCCCTAATCTGATCAATCGCCTTACTACCCAAATATACAGAATCTGTCCTCATATATGTGATATGACCTGACTGATACAGAGATTGTGCCAAAGCCATAGTTCTCTTTGCACTAAAACCAAGTACATTGTTAGCTGATTGTTGAAGAGTAGAAGTAGTGTAAGGTGGATATGGATTCTTCTTTATCTCTTTTTGAACAATATCTACCACCTTGTAATCTGTATCCCCCAAAATATCTTTGATACTCTCTACCTCTTCTTTACTACAAGGAATATACTTTTTACCATCTTTTTTAATTAGTTTAATAACTAATTTTTCTTTCTCTTTACCAACCTCTATCATAAAATCCCAATACTCTTCTGGATTGAAACTCTCCCTCTCTTCTTCTCTTTCTACAACTAACCTTAATGCAACAGATTGAACTCTACCCGCAGATAGACCGTACCAAATTTTCTTCCAAAGTAACTCTGATAGTTTGTATCCAAACAATCTGTCTAATACTCTCCTAGCTTTTTGAGCTTCTACTAAATCCTCATTTACAACTGTTGGTGTTTTAATAGATTCTAATACTGCATCTTTTGTAATCTCATGAAAGGTTACTCTCTTCGCATTCTTCATCTTTAAATGTTCTTTAACATGCCATGCAATTGCTTCTCCCTCCCTATCAGGATCCATAGCAAGATATACATTACCACCTTTTGGTATAGCTTTTTTGAGATCTTTTAATACCTTACCCTTACCATATATTACTTCAAAGAGTGGTTTATACCCCTTCTCTATGTCTACACCTAATGTACTTTTTGGAAGATCTATTACATGACCTACGGTGGCCATTACCTTGTAATCCTCTCCTAGGTATTTATTAATCGTCTTCGCCTTCGCAGGAGACTCTACGATTAAAAGATTTTTGTATCCAGATTTATTCATATTTAAAAGCTAAAATACACAATACTTAAATATATGTCAATTATACCCATTTGTATATATTAATATTAATATATGAAAAAATCTTTAAATTTACTTAACAAATCCACTACTTACCATCCAAGAAATCATTTTACTCATTACTGCAGTAGCGTTAGTACTCGTACCTCCATCTTCCAAAAGTAATGAGAATGAATACTTAGGATTCTCATATGGAAAGAATCCTGTCACCCATGCATGTGTATCTTCATAAATACCTTTACTGTTTACCTTGCCAAATTCCGCTGTACCAGTCTTTGCAGCGACTATTGTACCCGTTGTAGATAAAGTCTTAGCAATACCCCTAGAGCCGTTCACTGCTTCCCACATTCCCCTCTTTACAGTATCCAGTGTTGAAGTTGAAACAAAATTCTGATGTAAAGGAGAGTAAGATATATCATATTCAAAACCGTTTTCATCAACGAACTTCTTACCAACATGAGGAGTATTTAGTGTCCCACCATTAGCTATTGCAGCTATCCAATTAGACATTTGAATAGGAGTTACTAAAGTAATACCCTGCCCTATTACCGAGTTACACGAATCTCCCTCAGGATACCATATCGGTTCTAACCAAGGACTTGTTGTCTGTGCAAGCTTAATTTTGTTCTCTGGAGAGGGTAGTCTCCCAGGCATCTCTCCTGGTATATCTATTCCTGTATACTCACCTATTCCAAAAGATTCCAGATATGGAACTAGCTCACTCATACTCCAGTCTCTAATCATCTCACAGAAGAATATATTTGAAGAAACCATTAATGCACTTGTCACATTCAAAGTTCCATACGCATGATTTCTAAACTCCTGAAAAGGTGCACCGTTTGAGAATGTATACCCCGACCTACTAACATATGTACTGTTTTTATTTATCACTCCATCCTCTAATCCAGCAGCTGCAACAATTGTCTTAAATGTAGAACCTGGAGGAATCTGTGCAGCTATACTTCTATCAAGTAATGGATTCCTTTTATCACTAATTAACGATGTGTAATCACTCTGTGATATACCGTTAACAAACAGGTTATTATCATATGAAGGGTAACTAACTATGGCTAAGATTTCTCCAGTATTTACATCCTGTATTACACCTGCCCCCCCTGCTGCAGAAATTTTATTTACTGCCTCTTTAATCAATTCAAAAAATTGATTTTGAACATCTGTATTTACTGTTAAATACAAACTATACCCAGAAACAGGATCTTTTAGTGTATATGGATTTTCAGATATGCTTCTTCCAAATGCATCAACTTCCTGTGCTACCTGGCCGTCAATACCGTGTAGTTTCTCTTCATAATACCTTTCTATACCTGACTTCCCAACAGTATCTCCACTAAAAAGAAAATCAAATTTTTCTAAATCCTTCTCTGATACCTCTCCCGTATATCCTAATATATGACTATATATATCCTTATATACATAGTTTCTTTTACTACCATCAACAATTGATATACCTTTTAACTCTTCACTCATTGATTTTATCTTTATTAGTATTTCATTATTTACATCTTTTGCTAAAAGTATTTTATTTAAATATGGGTTATCATTGTAAATTGTAAACACCCTTTCAGAAAGAGAGGTATATACAGTACCATCCTCCTCCTTATTTTTCCAATTTCCACCAATAATACCCCCGAGGGTATTTAACACCTTTGATATTTCATTGTTATCTAAACCCTCCCCTTCTTTATAGAACTTCTCAAAAGATATATAGATGTCACTTGAAGGTATGTTTTCTACAAGTTTTTGGCCATTAGAATCAAAAATTACACCACGATACGCATCAATAGAGGTTACTCTTACCTTGTTTTTGATAGAGCGTTCTAACATCTCTTCACCTTCAATAATCTGTAATTTAGCAATATTAAAAATTAATACCCCAAATATGGTAAAGAAAAGTAGAAAAGCATATATAAAATTCCATCCAGAAATATTAAGCCCCTTCTCTCCCTCTATAATAGCTTTCGATATTATCTTCTTTCTACTAACAATTTTATTACTCCCTTTCTTAATGATAGGTTTATGCAAAGTTTTACTATTCAATTTTTTATCAAACTCTATCTTTGACATATATTTACTTACCTTAATCTAATTACATCTGCCCTCTTATCATCTCTAATCGACTTAACGAAACGATCTACAAATATACATATACCAACAGAAATTAAACTAACAACCAATATACCAACTACTCTACTAATAGAGATCTCTGAAAATACTCCCGAATCAAGTAAAGAGGACATCACTGGAACTAGAAGATAGTAGGAAACAATGAAAAGAAATATACCAATATATCCTGTCCACTGATCTCTATGAACAAAAAACCAGAATATATCAACAAATAAAAGAAGCACAATTATTACAAGTGTATGTACCCCTAATGGAGTATGTAGTATTGTGTCTAATACAATACCAAAGAGTGTAATAAATGGGTAGAAGATTATATCATCAATTCTTTTATACATAGATATTACAAGAATGATAAATACAGAGAAAGAAAATATCTTAAGAAAGAAACTTTCTAAAAAGAGTAATACAAAAAACAGTATTATTCCTAACAGTACTTTAATCATATTTATTCAATATTTACAAAAATGGTTAATATATTAGAGTAATCAAAAATAGGTGATACATATCCAGTTTTATATGTTGATGCTGGGTTTTTAGAAACACCTATTAAAGTTCCCAAAATTAATACCTCACCTACTCTTTCATCGCGAATCAATACCGTGTCCCCATCTGTTACATTAGAATTAATACCCATATTCTCTATTTTAATATTATCAATACTACCTATTACTACCCCACTAGACTTAATTAAGCTATCCACCCTATTATTAATATTTAAATCTATATTGGAGGGTATAACCACAACTTCATAACTACTGGCGTCATTAAAAGGAAGCCTTACCAGTGATGTATTAAGGTTAATATCAGAAACAGTACCAATAAATACCTTTCCTAAAACTACAATATCTCCTTCTTTTATACCATCCTTCTTACCCCTATTAATAACTAAAGTACCCTCTTTTGTATAACTTAATATATTAGATTCTAAATACTTTTTTTCTGGTATGACAATAGATGCATTCTCCTTAAGAGATATATACTCTTCATACTCTATTAATCTTTGAGCGTTGTCTATCTTAAGCTTCGCATTCTC
>DAOQBQ010000022.1:0-7312 GCA_035355175.1 Candidatus Dojkabacteria bacterium | reverse complement strand
GAGCAATAATTATCGTTTCTCCAATAGATGGCTCTCCAGCAAAAGAAGCAGGTATTAGACCTGGTGACTATATCCTAGCCATAGATGATTATGAAGTTAAGAGTACAGATAATATATATGAAATAGTTCAAAAGATAAGGGGGGAGGCCGGAACTAAGGTTAAATTAAGAATTCTTCATAGGGGTGAGTTAGAACCAGTAGATATGGAGATAACAAGGGGTGAAATTACTGTCCCCAGTATGACCCTAACATATATAGGTGATAACAAAGATATTGCATATATAGATATCGCGAGGTTTACAGAGGCTTCTCTTGTAGAGTGGGAGAATAAATGGGATGCAGTGGCAGATGATATTGAATCTAAAAATATTAATAAGATTTTAATTGATTTAAGGAGTAATCCTGGTGGATTTTTTGATGCTGGAGTATACGCGGCTGATGACTTTTTAGATTTAGGAAAAGTAATATCTCAACAGGAGGACGGAAAGGGTAATATTCAGACATTTGATTCAGAGAAAGGAGGGCGATTAATTGGTAAAAAAGTTGTAATTCTCGTTGATGAAGGCAGTGCTTCTGCATCAGAGATATTTACAGGTGCGCTACAACAGAATGATGTTGCAACAGTAGTGGGTAGTAAAACTTATGGGAAAGGTACCGCACAAACGGTAATAGATTTGTCTGGTGGCTCAAGTATACATGTAACTATTCTTAAATGGTTATTACCAGATGGTACATGGTTGAATAGGGAGAACCCAATAACACCTGATGTTGTAATTGAAAATACATCCGAGGACTTTATAAAGGGTGTAGATAAGCAGTATAATAGGGCACTAGATATATTAACAAGTAAATAAATTGTTAAGATATTAAATATGGAAGATATAAAAGAGAAGAAATCTCCAAAATTGAATTTTGATAATTACAAACATCTTAAGGTGTTTGGTATATCTTTGTTAGTAATTTCTTTAATAATTGGTTTACTTGTTGGAGTAATTATACTATTTGAGAAAGTAGATTCATTTAGAGAGCTATTTGGTAAAGGTGGTGTAGAGCAAGAGGGAGGGAACGGTATAAATATTACTGTAACCGAGGAGGAGAATGTTATTATTAATGTTGTAAAAGAGGCTACTCCATCTGTAGTTAGTGTAGCTGTTAGCCAAGTTAAGTTAAAGAGTGGGGAAGGATTAGTTGATGAGGTAAGTAATATCGGCACTGGCTTTATTGTTGATCCTAATGGAATAATTATTACGAATCAGCATGTAGTATCTGATGTATCTGCTTCTTACAAAGTAATAACAAGTGATGGCAAGGAACATGAGGTTATTGAAATTTTAAGAGATGACAGTAATGATATTGCACTATTGAAAATAGATGCTACATCGTTAAACGAATTAGAGTTGGGAGATTCTGATAATTTAGTTGCTGGTCAAACCGTTATTGCAATAGGGACACCACTTGGAGAGTATGCAGGTAGTGTAACTACCGGTGTAATTAGTGGCTTAAACAGATCTGTAACAACATCTTCTGGATGGTTTGGTTCAACAACAAAAATGTATGAGAATGTAATACAAACAGACGCAGCAGTTAATTCAGGTAACTCTGGTGGCCCATTGATTAATACTGAGGGAAAGGTTGTTGGTATAAACTTCGCAACAACCTCTAATGCGGATAATATATCTTTTGCACTACCTATTAATACTGTGAAGCAGAGATTAACTGAGTACCGAACATATGGGAAGTTTATTAAACCGTATATTGGAATATCGTATCAAATGATATCTGAGTACCAAGCGATGTTTTATGAAAATGTAGTACCGGGAGCATTGGTTATGAATGTAGATCCTGAGGGTCCAGCAGCAAAGGCAGATATTAAAAGGGGTGATATCATTACTAAAGTAAATGGGAAAGAAGTTGAACAAGCTTTTTCATATATAGTTCAATCGTATAGAGTGGGAGAGGAGATATCTTTAGAAATTTGGAGAGAGGGTAAAACTCAAACTATAAAAGTTACACTTGTTGAAGCGAAGTAGTTTAAAAAGAGACTTTTACGAATCTTTTTCTATCAAAGCAATCCTTAGTTCCAACAACTTTAGAATTTGGGAAGTAATTTTTTATTATTTTTTTACTTTGTTTGAAATTACTCTCTTCTGTTTCAAGATAAATATACTTTACCTTTACTTTTTTATGAATAATCTGTTTAAAAAGGGTAGAGTAGTATTCAAGGCCACTATCTCCTCCGTCTAGAGCAATTCTCGGTTCATACTGTTTAACGCTTCTGTCTAAATTCTCATACTGTTTGGAAGGAATATACGGGAGATTCGCAACAATTATGGTGTTACCAGATAGAGTAGGGAGCTTTTCTATTAAATTAGTTTTAAACCATTTTATGAACTTTTTATTGAGAATATTTTTTTCATTTAGTTTTGCAATTTTTAGAGCATCTGAGGAGATATCTGTTGCATAGAAGGAGTAGGAAGACGGATTATCAAGAAGTTTCGCGAGGGATATTATTATACATCCCGAGCCAGTACCTACATCTATAATGTTTTTAATTTTAGCTTTTTCTATTAATCTCTTTGATTCATAGACTAACTGTTCTGTTTCAATTCTAGGTATTAGTATATCTTTGTTTACTTTGAATGAACTCTTACAGAACTCAGCACTACCTCTAACATACTCCCAAGGTTCTTGTTTATGTAATCTATTAAAAACATCAGTCTCAGAAACAGACTTTTTTATCTTAAGAAAATTCGAAATCTCTCTTGCTATGCGATAGGCATCGGGATATTTAATATCATTAAGATATCTTTGTATTCTAAATATCTGTGCAAGATTACTCTTCATGATTTAGTATTTCAAGTTGTATCCCCTCTGTAACATCATCTATTAATTCATCTAAATCACCGAACAGTACAGAATCAATATTATGCCATGACTTTTTCACCCTGTGATCAGTTATTCTGTTTTGTGGGAAATTATATGTCCTTATTTTTTCTGCTCTCATGGCGTTGCCTATTTGAGAAGATCTTTGGGATGATCTCTTTTCGTCTTCTTCTCTCTTTTTCTTTTCATAAAGTCTAGATCTGAGATTCGCCATTGCTTTTTCTTTGTTTTGAGCCTGATGCTTTGTCTCTTGGCAACTAACTACGATACCCGTGGGTAAATGAGTTATTCTTACTGCAGAGTCGGTTCTATTAACACACTGTCCTCCTGCACCAGATGCTCTCATTACATCTATTCTTAAGTCTTCTGGTTTAATTTCAATATCTATTTCATTTGCTTCTGGCATTATTGCTACTGAAGCGGTAGAGGTATGTATTCTACCAGAGGCCTCTGTAGATGGGACTCTTTGTACCCTATGAACACCACTTTCATACTTAAGTTTTTTATATACATTCTTACCAATTATTTTTGCGATAACTTCCTTGTAGCCACCAGTTTCAGATATACTGCTATCTATTATGTCTACTTCCCAACCCTTCTTAACTGAGTAATTTTTATACATATTAAATAGGTCAGATGCAAAGAGTGCAGCTTCTTCTCCTCCGGCACCAGCTCTAATTTCTAATATTACAGAACGGTTATCGTCTTGATCTTGGAACTGCCTATCTATTTGTAGTTTTTTTATGTTCTTTTCAGTATTATTAATTTTTTCTTCTAAGTCTGTTATCTCAATATTTGCTAATTCTTTTAAGTCTTTATCATCAGCATCTTGGATTATCTGTTTAGCTTCCTCGTGTTCGTTTATACTCTTAAACAAGGAGTTTACATATTCATAAAGCTGGGAGTAGTAGGAGAGGTCTGAACTAAGTTGTGAGATATTCTCTCCAGTTGAATGGGCGTTACTCATCTTTTGTTCAAGATTTTCCTTCTCTTCCTTTATTGAATCTAAATTGTATTTCTTTTTTAATGTTTCAAGGTCCATATATATGGATGATATCATAAAATATATGTGAAATTGTTACTTTGATATATTAGCGTTTGCTAGCATATCTTTTAATGTAAGAGAAGCAGATGTTTTGGTAGGTTCTGTTCTCTTTGCTTTTCTTAAAGCCATCTTCTCTCTTTTACTTCTAAAAGACATCTTAGAAGTCTTTTGGGCTCTCTCTTCAAACTTCTTAACAACATTCTCTGTATCAACAATTTTCTGCTCACCAGTATAAAAGGGATGACACTTGGAGCAAAGCTCAACATTGAGTACATCTATATCTAAAGTTGAACCAGTAACAAAAGTATTACCACAGGAACAAACAACCTTTAAATCGCTCTTATATTTTGGGTGTAAATCTTTTTTCATAACGGATAGGATTATAGCAGAAGCTATCTTTGATGTCTACAACAAAAGAGGCCTGTTCCAGGGTTATAACTGAGACAGGCCTATGTTTGTTATTTAATAACGATTTCCTTTGTTTGAGACTCTTTTGCTTTTGGTAGTTTTACTTTTAATACACCATCTTCAAAAGATGCTTCTACATTGTCAGGGTTAACTAAAGAGGGTAGGTTAAAACTTTGTGAGTATGAACAAGCTTGGAAAGATTTTAGGAAATATTTCTTCTCTTTTTCCTCTTTCTGTTCTTGAGATTTTCCCTCAATTGAAAGTGTATCTCCTGTTACAGATATCTTAATGTCTTCTTTTTTAATTCCTGGCATAGCCATTTGAACAAATATGTTGTTATCTTCCTCCCAGATATTTGCAGATAGAGATTCAAAGTCTCTATAGAAGAAATCGTCCCATCTTGATAATGGATAATCAAAGAAGTTATCCATTAATGATCTTACAGGAGTATATAAGGTTTCCTGTGGTTTTTGATTTACTTTTATTATTTTCATAGTATTTTTAAATATTAAAATTTAAATATATATGATTAGCAAATGGTACCACCGAGTGCTAATTATTGTCAAGAGGAATAGGTTGATTTTTTTTAAATTAAAAAATATACTTGAATACGAAATGAAATATTCAAAAAGAATACAAAATAGGGTAAGTAGAATAGAGGGCCAAGTAGGTGGTATAAAGAGAATGATTTCAACAAACTCAGAAGAGGACAAGGTGATGACACAGCTTCAAGCGGTAATATCTTCTTTAGAAAGTTTAAAGTTAGAAATGATTAGAAAACAGATGAAAGAATCTTTAGTTGAAGATATTCGTAAATCATTAGGTTTATCAGATACATAAATCTGATATACTCTTGTGTAGTGTACTGCCACATAATATTAATGATAAGTAAATATGAAGATTAAAAGTCTTGGATGGTCCTCCTTTCTACTCACAGCAGGTGACATATCTATACTTACAGATCCTTTAGCTTTGAAACAAAGTGGTTTAAGTTTTACAAAAAATAAAGCGGATGTTGTACTATTTTCATCAAAGGATTTAAGAGGAAAAGAAAATATTCTTGTTGAGAATGATATGTTGAAAAAAATTGAACCGGATCATAGGGAATCAATAATTGAGATATCTTCACCAGGGGAGTATGAAATAGGGGGGATGATGATTAGAAGAGATGTAGATTCTCAGTTTTATACAATAGATGAGGCTGTTTTAAGGGTTGTATATATGGGTTTAATAGATAATTCTTTAGATGTCTCTTTAACTAAGGACTTAGGGGATGTTGATGTTCTAATACTTCCTATTGGTAACGGCAATCTGTTTATTGACTACGATAAAATTGAGAAGATTTTAAACTATATAGATCCAACAATATTAATTCCGTGTGCTTACAAAAGTGAAGGAGTAAAGGTAGGCAGTGATTTAAAGAGTAAGGAAGATTTTATCAAGCACTTTGGTTTTACAAATGTAAAAGAAGATACATACTTAAATGTAACACCAACACCAGAACAAGAGAGTAAAAATATTGAGGTAATATTTCTTAATTAAAACATGGAAAGAGTTCCTCCTCAAAATTTAGAAGCAGAGAAATCAGTATTAGGATCTATCCTTTTAGATAAGGATGCATTGATAGAGGTTTCTGGTTGGTTAAAACCAAATCATTTTTATGATGATAGGCATACCGCTATATATCAAAATATATTAGAACTTTTTGAGAATGGACTCCCTATAGATTTAGTTACGGTTTCAGATAAATTAAAAAAGAAAAAAATATTAAGTAAAGTAGGGGGAAGAGCTTACTTAACAGAGTTGGCATCTTTTGTTCCTACATCTGCAAACGCTGCGGAGTATGGGAATATTGTAAAAGAAACTGCTACAAGAAGAGGTTTGATATCATCATCATCTGAGATTACTAAATTAGCATTTGATGAAACTGTCTCAGTAGCAGAGGTCGTAGATAGGTCTGAAACACTTCTATTTGATGTAGCACAAGAGGGTATAAAGAGTAATTTTGTTCATATTAAAGATTTACTCAAAGATGCCTATGAGAGGGCTGCCCATGCAAAAGAGAGTGATGATTACGCTGGTGTATCAACGGGTTTTAAGGAGTTAGATGTATTACTCGGCGGTTTTCAAAAATCAGACTTTATTGTCCTTGCTGCAAGACCATCTGTTGGTAAAACTTCTTTGGCACTTGATATGATGAGACATGCCGCTTTAATTGAAAAAAAGAATGTGGCTTTCTTCTCATTGGAAATGTCTAATATGCAAATTATGGATAGGTTACTTGGTATGCAATCAGGAATTCCTTTCTGGGAGATTAGGACAAACAAATTGACAGAAGAGAAGGTTATTAAACTTGCTAATACAATGGGAGAGTTAGCAGATGCAAATATATTTGTTGATGATATGGCTGGACAACATATTAATCAGATAAGGACGAAGGCAAGGAGATTAATGTTAGAGCAGGGGGTGGATATTGTATTTGTAGATTATCTTCAGTTAATGCATGGAAGTAGTAAGGAAAGTAGAACATTAGAGGTAGGAGAGGTATCTCAGGGGTTAAAGAATTTAGCTAAAGAGCTTAATATTCCAGTAGTAGCACTTTCTCAGTTATCTCGTGCTATAGAGCAAAGACAGAGTAGGAGACCCCAGCTATCCGACTTGAGAGAATCGGGTTCCATTGAACAGGATGCTGATGTTGTGATGTTTTTGGACAGAGAAGAGACATGGAACCCAGATACCGAGAAAAAGGGTAGTGCGGAGGTATTCTTGGCAAAACATAGAAATGGTCCAACAGGTATTGTAGAGCTTGCCTTTATTAAAGAGATAGCCAGTTTCAGAAATCTTTACAAAGAGAAGAATTAGTATATACAATGTCTCTTTTGTTGAGATATAATACTGATGTTTAGGTCGAGTGGTGGAACTGGCAGACACGTGGGACTCAAAATCCCATGCTAGCAATAGTGTGAGGGTTCAACT
>DAOQBQ010000021.1:0-7442 GCA_035355175.1 Candidatus Dojkabacteria bacterium | reverse complement strand
AAGAGATATTAGGTCTAAACAGAAGGAATCAAGAGTATGTTAGACCATTTAATCCACCCTCCTCTAAGGCAATTGCAGATAACAAAATATACACAAAGAGATTACTTAAAAAGGAGTTAATACAAACTCCAGAGGTATACAAACTAATAAGAACTAAAAAACAGTTAGAATTTCTAGATTGGGAGAGTCTACCCAAGAGTTTTGTAATTAAACCAAACCAAGGAACTGGTGGTAACGGTATAATGGTTTTTTATGGTAAGAAGAAGGGCAAATGGGAATGGATTAGACCTAATGGTACAACAATGACCAAAAGAGATATCATCCTCCATATTGAAAACATCTTAGAGGGAAGATTCTCAATGGGTTCAAAAAATGACATTGCAATAATTGAAGAAAGGATAAAGACAGATCCATTACTCAAACAGTACTCTTACAGAGGTGTTCCTGACATTAGAATAATATGTTTTAACCTTGTACCTGTAATGGCTATGTTACGACTTCCTACTAGAAGGTCTAACGGTACTGCTAATCTTCACTCTGGTGCAATATGTACAGGTATAGATATTGAAACTGGAATTACTACCTACTCTATGCATATGAAACCGAATTCCATATTTAGTGATACATACGAATTAATAGATTCAACTATAGATTTAAAAGAAAACAAACAGTTAAGTGGAGTACAGATTCCCGAATGGAGTAACCTACTTGAGATTGCCCTGAAGTGTCAAAAAGTTAGTAAATTAGGATATATAGGAGTAGATATTGCACTCGATGCAGAGAAAGGACCTGTTGTATTTGAAATTAATGCGAGACCAGGGCTTGGTATACAGGTTGCAAATCAAGCTGGTTTAAGATGGAGATTAGAAAAAATTAAGGATGTAAAGATAAAGGGAATTAAACACGGTATTAGAGTAGCAAAGAATCTATTTGGTGGAGAGGTAGAGGAGAGTATAGAGGCAATTAGTGGAAGAAAGGTATTAAATATCACAGAGAAGATATTCGTGTATGACAAGAGTGCAGATATATCCAGATTAGAAAGATACAAGGATACAAAAAGACAATTAGTAAAAGCATATATGGATACTGGTGTTACAACATCTAGAATAGACTCTAAATTAGCTAATAGGATTGGATATATAAACGCTCACAAAGAGTTTGATACATTAAATATTCCTAAAAGATTCAATAGCTTTAAAGAAGCCCAGGAGTATATTGATAGATACGAGAAAGAGGTATATAAGAGTCAGGATATTAAGAGATTAGCTAAAATTGTAGAAGATGGAGAAATAAAGGTAAGACCTGTATTTGATATCCCTATAAAGATATCTGATAAAATTAAAATAACGGAGTTCATATCAACTGAAACTACTGATATTTTATGTCCCATAGTTATAGGTAGGGCAGATTTAACTGGATACTTAATAGATACAACAAATACATTTTAAATTAATACTAACTAACATGAGCAAAAGCTATGAAGAGTATCTTAAAGAAGCAGGCAACATTCATCTTGCTTACTATCTAGAAGCAGCTGACATACTTAATATTAAATACAAGGTGGTAGTACCTGGATTAATAGCTATGTTTGAAACAGAGGGTAAACACTGGTTTATAATTAATACAGTTACACCTCTTACAAATACACCAAGTACTACAATAGCAAAGAGAAAAAATCTTACTAACAAGATACTCTCCTCCTTTAATATACCTGTACCGAAACAGGTTACATTAATTACGAAAGAGGATGCTATAAAATTTTTTAAAGATTACAAAGATATAGTTATTAAACCATCACAACAGTTAGGGGGTATAGGTGTTACCCTACTCCCTCAAAGCAAGAAACAGGTTGTTAATGCTTTTAATAATGCATACAAGATGTCAAAAGGTAAAGGACTAAACAAAGTTATCGGTGAAGAGTTCATACACGGTGAAAACTATAGATTACTTGTTTTAGATAAACGAGTCATAGCTGTGGTTAGAAGAAAATCTGCTTTTGTAGTAGGTAATGGAAAAGATACTTTAGAAAGATTAATAAAAGAGAAAAATATTCAAAGGAAAAAGAACTTACTTAAACCAATTCTTATTGATAATGAAGTAAATCAGAGGTTACAAAATCTTAAGATATCTCTTAAATATATTCCAAAAGATGGTGAAGAGGTTATACTTAGATATAACTGTAATTTAACTACAGGTGGTACAACACAGGAGTGTTTTGAACAAACACATCAGTATTACAAAGATATCGCAGTACAAGCTGTTCAGGCCATTGGAGCCAAGTTTGGTGGTGTAGATATTATAACTACAGATATTACCAAACCTGTTAAATGTGTAATAAATGAGATAAACTATAACCCTGGATTAAGATTACATTACAAAGTAGATCAAGGCACCGTTGTTAAGGTAGCTGTCCCTATTCAAGAGTATATATCTAAAATAATATAGATTAATAAATGATAAAGAGTATACAGGGCATAAACTTAGAGTCTGATACTTCTATAGTAAAAATCTCTTTAGATGGTGACAATATTGGAGACATCTCTACCGTATTAGATAAGATATCTTCCTTCCACCCCCTATTTATCAAAGAGTACTCCATATCCCCTAACCTTTTAACTATAAGTTCGAAATTACCATTTCTTTGGAGAGAGTCCGCTGATACATTTAATGAGTTATCAAAAGGAAATATTACATTAGATAAAGCACAAGATTATATAATCAATACGCTACTTTCTAAAAGAATAAAATCTATGTCTACAGTATCCTCTCTTTATTCATGTATGAAAAAACGAATTGAGGTTACACCTGCAATACTTGAGAAGTTTATACCAGATGACTCTAAAGAGGGTTACGATGCCGTATACAACAGATACTATACCCTTGGGTGTGGTAAGGGTTCACATATTACTGGCTCTGTCGCTTCCTCTAAAGATGCTCACATGGCAGAAAAGATTCAGAGAGATAAATGGACAACCAATACCGTAATACAACGATTAAACTTACCTGTACATAAATGGAAAGTTATTAAATCAAAACAGGAGATAGAGGATATATGGGATGAATTTGATAAACCAGTTGTAATTAAACCAACCGGTTTAACAGCTGGGAGAGGTGTATCTGTTGGTATTGATACATTAGAGAAAGCTAAAGAAGCATTCGAATATGCAAAAGAGAAGGTACAAGGAGAGGGTAGACCTAGCTGGCAAAAGAAGATTATGATAGAGGAACAGATACAGGGAGAAGATTATCGGCTTTTAGTTATAGATGGGAACTTAGAGGTAGTTACAAAAAGAATTCCCGCTTTTGTCATAGGTGATGGTAAGAGTAATATTGAAGAGTTAATAAAGAAGGAGAATGAAAATCCAAAAAGGGATGTAAAAAATCCAGCCCATATACTAAAACCTATAGTCATTGATAGGCCTCTTTTGGCTTTTCTTAAAGACCAGGGACTCACATTAACCTCTATCCCTCAGAAAGATGAAAAGATATCCGTTAGAAAAGTTGCAAGTATGAGTCAAGGGGGCATAACAGAAGACTTCACCGATAAGGTTGGAAAAGAGATTAGAATACTAGTTGAGAGTATTGCTCGTTCTATTCACGCATTTACATTAGGTATAGATATAATATGTTTAGATATATCTAAACCATTAACAAAAGAAAATGGCTCTATACTTGAAATTAATACTATGCCAGAAGCTTACCTTAACCTTTATCCTGTACTTGGTAAACAGAGAGAGTATGTTGCTGATAGATATGTAGAGTACCTACTCTCTGAAAACTCATGCAAGCGGTTTGTTGTTGTAGGACAAAGTAAGAATAACCTCCCTACTCTTTTAAGAAAAAGGTGGGTAATTAAAAAAGAACATAATGTAGGAGAGATAATAGATGATAGATACTACATAAATGGGATATTAATAAATAATGGGAAGGAGAAATGGCAAAGCGTTGAGTCGATTAAATGTAACAGCCTCCTAGATTTCATATTACTTAATTACAGAGATTGGAGCGAAGTAAGAGATAATGGTTTCGGTTTTGATTACATTGATACCCTATATATTACAAAAGATCAAAGTATCAACAAAGAGTGTATGAAGATAGTAAAGGGATATAAAAGGAAAAGATTAATAAATAAAATAAAAATAATTTCATAAATATGAAATATCTAATTATAGACAAAAAACAAAGATTAAATGAGGAGAACACTGCAAGTGCAAATATCCGTTTAGCAGAAGAATTGGATAAAAAAAGTATACCCCACTCTTTAGCCTACTTTGATGAACTTGAGTTTGAGTTCATAAATGGTGAAACAGTGATAAAAGCCAAACGAGAGGATATAAGAAAGTATAGTCATATCATATTCAGAGGTCATGATTTACATAATGACATGGAGTATCACTTTAAAAGATATATTGTTGAATACACTGATAAACATAATTTGAACAATCCTCAAAACAAGATACTGGTACAAAATAGTAAAAGTATTAAAAAATTCCCCTACTACAATAAAATCGCACTTGCAATATTCTGTTCTCAAAACGGTATTCCGTATTTTAATACCTATTTTAGAACCAATGGAAAGTATTTAGAACAAAGAGATGTATTAAATGAATACCCTCTAATTATAAAAGATTACTCTGGTGCAAATAGAATTGAGAATATTGAGGGAACGGATAAGATAAAAAAGAATGTTTTTAAAGTAGATGACTCCTCTGGATATAACCAGGAGTATTTAAAGGATTTAGACCTATCAAGGATGTTTATTCAAGAATTCTCGGATAGTAATATAGACATGAGGATATTTGTAAGCAAAGGTAAAGTAATCGCTGGATGGAAAAGACAAGGAGACAAAAGTTTCATGACGGTTAGCCATGGAATATACAGTATGTACAACACTCCCGATGAGGAGATAAAGATCTTTGCCGAGAATGTTTCACAGATATTTGAAGCCGATTTTATAGCTGTAGACATTATGATGATGAAAGAGAAACCATTACTACAGGAAATAAGCTTACATCCAGGATTCAAAGCTTATGAGAATAAAATTGAGGGGGAACCCGTTAACATTGCAAAAGCTATAACCGAGTCTTTTCCTAATTAAATGCCTACTTTCTTAAAGATATCCCTCCATTGTTCTTTTGAGGGCACCATTTTTGGCTTAGGGATTAATCCATCATCTACCCATTCACACTGTTTAATATCTATCTTTCCTGCATACAGTTTCTCATATAAGGATTTGTCTTTTTCTAAAGCTTTTTTAACTTTTCTAAAACCTCTAAAGTAAACAATATCTTTTGCATATATTCCTGGATAACTAGTATCCCCTAGTCCCCTTTTCACCCTATATGTTATATCGAAAGCGGTCTTTTTTGGTAAAACACCTAATATACTGTTATACAGCTGTCTAAATGTTAATTTCTCTCCCATATATATAGCCCATGTCATAGCCGCCCTCTCTTTTAACCATTTTAGAGTTAACAACTCCATATTTGATTCATTCCAGATAGCCAACCCCTCCTCTATATCTAAATAACCTACTAAGTTAGCATTAGATAATGCATATACTCCACTACTTTCTCCATTAACAGACCTAAAAACATGAGTACCAACTTCGTGTACAAGTGTCTTTTTCAACTTAAACCTAGATCTTTGAATATCAGAATCTACTAATACCCTCTTACTTTTTATACCTACTTTCGCGCCGTTTTCACCAATATTTGATGACGGTTCTATTGCCCAACCTACTAGTTTAAAGTAATCAAATACATTCTTAAATATTTCCTCTATTTCTTTGTAGCCAAGCATATCCCCGCTTTTTACTATCGGGTATTTGGCTATATTGTAGTTATCAACCTTTCCTCTTAATACTCTAGTTGCATTTCTAAACAGAAGTGGAGATGGTTTGCCGTATTTTTTAAAAGATATTTCGGTAACTAAGTCGTTATTCCCAACTGCATTCATCAAATCATTACTCTCTTTTTTTGATTCAATTAATTCGATATAGAAGTCGGATATTCTTGGATCAACATCTGATACCTCTTTAATTGAGTTTAATCTTTTTAATATATCCTCATTACTGTTCTTAACCCCTTTATAAATAAAGTTTGGCTCATAGCTATCCGAAGAGAGAAACTTCTGCTTCTCCTCTTCCAGATTAATTGGTGTAAATACTAAACTTAATGGTAATTTAAGTTTAAATAGTAAATCGTTCACCTCTTCAATCCTCATAGAACTTTTACCTTGTTTAGAAAATATTTTCATTTAAGTTATTGATTTATTAAAACTAAAAGATCTCTCACCTGTACTCATTAACTCTAGGGCAATACCTGTACCCTTTGCAACACAGTACATAGGTTCATCTGCTACATATGCAGGTACCCCTATTGCTTTTGTAAATAGTTTATCTAAATTCCTTAACTTAGAAGTACCACCACTCATTGCGAACCCACGATCCATAATATCGGCTGATAGTTCGGGCGGCGTTTTCTCTAATACCCCCTTAATACTATTGATAATACTCAACAAAGGTCTTTTAACAGCAACAGCAACATCATTAGAATCAATAGTTATAGCTTTAGGTAATCCAGCACCAAAATCTCTTCCTGACCCAGCCACTGCCGAACCGGCCCGCGGCCGACGCTTCAAATTGCTTTTTGAATTCCTCAAACGACCCAAACGCCTGCTCAATCGCCGCGGCCAGCTCGCCACTCGGCGCACCGCCGGCATCCGGCGCCATGACGTTCCAGAAGAACGTATGATTCCAATGGCCGCCGCCATTATTGCGAACCGCCGCCGGCAATTGGCTCATCTTGTTGAACAGCGTTTCCAGCGACTGCCCTTCCAGCCCGGTGTCGGCCACCGCCTTCGTCAAATTGTTAAAATAGCCCTGATGATGCTTGGTATAATGAAGCTCCATCGTCCGCGCATCAATGTACGGCTCCAGCGCGTCATAGGCATATGGCAACGGCTCAAAAACCAGCGCCGGCGCGCTCCCGCCCATCGCCAACACCGCAAAACCCAAAATGGCCCCGCCAATCCATCCACTTATTCTTATCGTCATGTTTTGCTCCTTTCCGTGTGTCTCGGATGGGCAAAGCTACCCCATCATCTTGCATATGCAAGAAATGCCCTGGATTTTCATTTTTTCGCCCCAGCAGCTATTCGGCCAGCAACGCGCGCACATAAGGCCAGAAAACAAGCGCCCCAATCACGGCGGCCCCCACCGCCGCGATGAGCACAGCCCCCGCCGCAACATCTTTGGCTTTGCCAATCAAAGGGTGAAAGCTCGGATGGGTGGCGTCCGCGAGAAATTCAAACGCCGTGTTCATCGCTTCCGCGCTCCAAACCGCCAGAATGGCCAGAACCAGCCCCATCCATTCGACGACCGTCACGCCAAAGCCCCACCCCGCCAAACCCGAAGTGAAACGCCAGAAGATAGCTGGACG
>DAOQBQ010000020.1:0-7884 GCA_035355175.1 Candidatus Dojkabacteria bacterium | reverse complement strand
CAGTATTCGAGGAATAACTGGAAATAAATACAGTATTTATGAAGAGGATGGATATAAAATAATAGCCGGATGGTTTAATATACCAATAAAAGAGACATATACATTAGAAATTAAATATAGAATTGAAAGAGGGGAAAACAGCTCAGATTTCTTCATACAAAAAACCGATTCTCATTACAAACTAGATTTAGATATATACAAACAACCAGGAAGTAGAAAAGATGCATACAACTTCTCTTTAACATATCCCGATACTTGGATAATAGAGAATAGTGATGGCTTAACAAGAATTGAGAACAATGTTAATAGAAGATTTGAACTAGCCTCAGACCAACATTTCTACATATCATGGCAAAGATAATTAAACAGTAACCATCTCCTTCTCTTTAAGATATAGGTATAAGTCTAAAATCTCCTCTACAGAGGTCTCTTTCATAGTAGCAAATTTCCCAATCTCTTCTACATCTAAGTCCGTATTGATTGGCATTCTATTACTTATACCTATCGGTTTAAAATATGTAGCAATATGATTTGATTTACAATTACTACAAGAGAAGTGTATAATACTCGAGATATTCGTATCTTGTATTATTTCTAAATCACTCTTAGAATAAGGATTACCACATTTATCACAAAACTTAGCTATAGCATCAATAAAGAACTGCTTCTTTTCATCTAAATTATTTCTATTTAATATTTTTACCATATATTTAATTATACCATAACAAAAATATGAGTAACTCAGCTAAATCAAAACACATATTAGAATTAGTTAAAAAGGGAAAAGAACAAGGATTTCTTTCACAAGAGGACATATTGGAGGTGTTTCCCACAATAGAGGAGGATATTGTTTTACTTGATGATATATTTAGAGAGTTACAAGAGAATGATGTAGAGGTATTAGAACCAGAAGAGGATGTTGCAGCTGAGAATGAAGAGTTAACACTTGAGAAAAAGATTAGAATACTAAAAACTATTCAATCTAGTTTATCAACTGACGCTATTAGATCCTATCTTTATGAAATAGGGAAGATACCCTTACTAACAGGAGAAGAGGAGGTCATACTTGCAAAAAGGATAGAGAATGGTGATAAAGAGGCTGCACAGCTTTTAATTACAGCTAATCTTAGATTAGTTGTTAGTATTGCTAAAAAGTACAGTAAAAGTGGCTTAGAGCTACTAGATCTCATTCAGGAAGGTAATATCGGATTAATGAGAGCTGTAGAGAAATTTGATTACCATAAGGGTTTTAAGTTCTCAACATACGCCACATGGTGGATTAGACAAGCAATTACAAGAGCTATAGCTGACCAAGCAAGAACTATTCGTGTACCTGTTCATATGATTGAAACTATTAATAAGTTTAATAAAGTAAATGGCACTCTTACAACAAGATTAGGAAGACAACCCACTGATGAAGAGATTGCAAAAGAGATGGATATTGAATTAGAGAAAATAGCAGAGATTAGAAAGATTAAACAGAATCCCTCCTCTTTAGCAACACCCATAGGAGATGAGAAAGATAGTAAACTTCAAGATATCCTCCCAGATGAATGGTCACAAAGCCCAGAAGATTTCGCAACCTCTGAGTATCTAAAAAATCAATTAAAAGATATACTCGACTCCTTGCAAGATAGAGAAAGAAGAGTACTTGCACTAAGATTTGGTTTAACAGATGGTGTAACAAGAACATTAGAAGAGGTAGGAAGAGAGTTTGGAGTAACAAGAGAAAGAATCAGACAGATTGAAGCGAAAGCTCTAAAAAAATTAAAAGAGAAATCATCTGAAAAGAAATTAGATGATTATATAGATATTTAATCCTTCTCTATATCTTCCATATCAAAAAAGGACTCTGGTTGGATAGCAAAACCCTCTTCTATCCTCTCTGTAACGGCTTTAAGCGTATCTGAATCAAAATTAGAACTAAGTGGTTTCGTATATACTTCTGCACTTGCATTAATATCTGTAAATGTATCTTTTGAAAAAACAAGAGTCCCTGCCCATACAATACCAATAGCAATTATAAGGATAATAATAACAAAATATTTTCTAAAGTACTCCATTTAATTAATCATAAAAGTTTACATTCTCAACATGATACACCCTCAGATTTAATGAGAAATCAGTATTTCCCTGCGCATCGACATCACTACTATAGTTTATACTCTCAACAACAGGATACATTGGCAAACTCTCTAAATCTCTAAGGAATGATATTAGATTCATCTTACTACCCTTAACAGATAATCTAACGGAGTAAGGAGATAGAGCCGTAAGTTTTAACTTACTCTCCTCTTCCCTTGTCTCTTTATACTCCGAGAATCCTATAGAACTCAAAACAAAATTATTCCTCGTTACAATAGCATCTATATTTGCAAGAAACAAACTAAAATTTTGAGACGAAGGAAAGATTAAACTAATATCCTTAAATGTCTCTTTATTAGTATTAAACTGATTATCTAACTCGTTTAACGCTTTAATCTTTGATTCTAGCGCTTGGGTAATTCTCTCCTTCTCTTTAATTTCCTTGTTAATATCTGTTACCGTTCTAACAGTCGGTACTATTGCAAAAACAATTAGAAGAACAGCTACTATGAAGGTTAAACCCGTAAAAATCATCTCGGCCTTTTTACTAGGACCCTTCTTCGCTATCCCAACAAACTCAACTTTTCTTTCTGCTTCATCTATATTTCTCATATTATTCGGTTTTTTCATTTATAGAAAAACTTACACCAACCTCATACTCGCCAGCCTGTAATGAAATATTGAATTTAACATCAGAGTAGTAAGTATTATTCTTTAGAGAGTCCTCATAACCCTTCAAAGCTTGGAAATCTGCAGTTTTTAAGGATAGAGAAACCCTCCTGTTGTTTATAGATACACTTTCTGCATTAATGGTAATAGGAATTCCACTTATTACCTCAGATATAATACTTGAATTGATATTCTGATTATCCTTTACCCCCTTTATATCTCCTAACAAATTTTGTAGGTTCTCATACTTAACAACGTTTTTCTTCCATGTTTCATTTTCTAAAACTCCAACCTGCCTATTTATCTCATCTGCTAAATCATTGTTCTTACCATCTCTTAAGAGCCGGAAACCAAATGCACAAAGAACTATTGCCTGAACACCAATTAACATATACTTGCCAATGGTAGTCAACCAAAAAAAAGAGGTTCTTCCGACGCTATCGGAACTTCCAACCGGCTCTAAGAAATTTATAGATTTTGTTTGATCTTTACTTTTTAACATTAGGCAGTATTCACTCTTACTATTTACAGTATACAAGGGTTTTAAAAAAGATTCCATATATTAGTTACACCATATATATTCTGGTATAATTAATTCAACAAAATGGATAAAAACAGTACAAACAAAATATTTATAGGAGTCTCATGGCCATACGCAAGTGGTAAGATTCATCTAGGACATTTAGCAGGACAAAATATTACTTGTGATGTTTTTGCTAGATACCATAGATTAAAGGGAAACTCTGTATTGATGGTATCAGGAAGTGATAGTCATGGAACACCAATACTTTTTAAAGCTGAAGAGTTAGGAATCACCCCACAAAAGCTAGTAGAGGATTCTCATAAACAAATTTTAAATACATTTAAAAACCTCTCTCTCCTTTATGAAAACTATACCTCTACAACAACAGAGAATCATAAAAAGGTAGTACAGAATATATTCTTAGTGCTAAAAGAAAGAGGGTATCTCTATACACAGAAATCTGAACAGTATTTTGATGAGAAAGCAAATAAATTCCTTCCTGATAGATATGTAAGAGGTACATGTCCAAAGTGTGGAGCCATAAACGCTAGGGGAGATGAATGTCCAGAATGCGGAGAGTTTCTCTCTCCACAGGACTTAATCGATCCCTACAGTACTCTTTCTGATACTAAACCGATATTAAAAGAAACTGAACACTTCTATCTTGATTTGAAGAAGTTAGAACCAAAGATAAAGGAGTGGGTAGATAATAATAGCGAAATATGGAGAAAATGGGTAAGAGAGTTTTCAAAAGGTTGGATAAAAGAAGGATTAAAACCAAGAGAGGTAACAAGAGATATGAAGTTTGGAATACCTGTACCTGTAGAAGGATGGGAGGACAAAGTAATATATGTATGGATAGAGGCCGTTGTAGGATATCTCTCTGCATCGATAGAGTGGGCAGAGAAAAAAGGTAATCCAAGTTCATGGGAAGAGTTTTGGAAAGATTCTAAATGTAAACACTACTACTTTATAGCGGGAGGAAATACTCCTTTCCATACAATAATATGGCCTGCAGAACTACTAGCATATAGTGAAAAATACTCCGATGATTCACTTTGGGAAAAGTATAAACTACCTGGAGAAACACAAAGGGAGAAATTAAATCTCCCATACGATGTCCCTTCAAACAAAATGTTACTAAGTAAAGGGAAGAAAATGTCAAAAGGAGATGGAACTGGAATGGATGCCGATAGCTTACTCAAGAAATACAATAGTGATTTAATAAGGTTCTTCTTTGTAAGATACGCCCCAGAGAATCATGATAGGGAGTTTGAATGGAAAGATTTAATAGATTGTAATAACAACGAATTGGTAGCTAATATAGGGAACTTCATAAATAGGACTCTTTCTTTTCTAAACTCTAAGTTTGAGAATACTATTCCTAATGGGGTATTAGATAAAGATGTTGAAGATGCAATTAATAACGCTTTTAATAAAGTGGGAGAATCTATTAATAATTGTGAATTTGTAAAATCTACAGATGAATTACTTAAATTTGGAGATTTCTGTAATAAATACTTTAACGATAAAGCCCCATGGGTATCATACAAAGAAAATATTAAAGAGTCTGAAAATACAATATACAACTCTATACAGCTGGTTAATGCCCTTAGGATATTGATAAAACCATTCTTGCCAAAAACCTCAGTAAAGATTGCAAATATATTAAATATTCAGAATGAATATGACCCTAATATCGAATTAGAAGAGAGTGGAGAGGTAAAAAGATTGGAAGATAGCTGGGCATTTAAAACAATTCCTTCTAACAGTAAACTAAATACCCCTGAGATACTTTTTGAAAAAATTTTAGAAAATTAAATCTGTTCTCCCATTAAAATACCGTCTGCAAGTTTAAGTTTTACTAATTCTTGCCATACAGATTCGGTAATATATGGAATAAAGGGATGCATTATCTTCAAATTTTCCTTTAATATATACAGTAACTCTGCTAACTTACTAATTCTTTTTTCAGAACCCTCTTTCTCCTCTTTGATTTCCTCTTTAATCTCCTCTATCCATTTATCACACAGTTTATGCCAGAAGAACTCTCTAATACTCTCTGCACCAAGATTAAATTGGTACTTTTCAATATATTTAGATACCTGTTTAACATGTTCTCTTGTATTTTTTACTCTCTCAAGATTAGTATCAACCTCATTCTTACCAATTGCCTCTATCTCTGAATCTTGGATATTCATCATAATAAATCTACTAGCATTCCATATCTTGTTAACAAAGTTTCTGTTACCCTTAATCTTTTCTTCTCTAATTGGGGCGTTAGAACCAGGTAGTGCATCAGAGTAGTACCAAAGGCGCAAAGAATCTGCTCCATACTTATCAAATACCTCCTGTGGTTCAATACCATTACCCTTACTCTTTGACATTTTAGAACCATCAGAAGCTAATATCATACCTGTAAGAAATATTGTGTTAAAAGGAACTTCTCCTGTTCTGTATATCCCCATCATTAACATTCTTGCTGACCACCAGAAAAGTATATCCCTAGCATGAATCATCATCTGTGTAGGGTAATACTTTTTGAAATCCTCTCCATCTGGACCACCTAATGTAGAGTACGGCCACTGTCCAGAGCTAAACCATGTATCAAACATATCCGTCTCTGCCTCCCATTCATTAGATTCAGATGGGGGGTTTTCTCCAATATGTATACTTCCATCTCCATTTACTTTAGTATTAAACTCTTTCTCAAAGTCTTTAACCTCTTTCCCTTTGTTTTCAAGTAACCAGTCGTAAAGTTTCTTCCCCCCGCTATACCATACAGGTATTCTTTGTCCCCACCATAACTGAAGATATACACCACGGTTTAATGTTTTCAAAAAAGAATTCTAAAGCCCTCTGTTGTCCCTCTGGTATAACTTTAACTCTACCAGAGTGAAGAGCTTCTAAAGATTTATTGGCCAAATCAGTAACATCTACATACCATTGATTAGAGATAATCGGTTCTACTGGGGTTTTACATCTCTCACAAATAGCTACTTCATGTTTAATATTTTGAATGTCTTCTAGTAGACCTAACTCATCTAAATCTTGGCATAGCTGTTTAGAACATGAGATTGTATCTAATCCAATATATTTTTCTGGAATATCTCCTATCATAATACCGTTCTCATCAATCACATTAACAATCTCTAAATTGTGTTTTTTACCTAAATCGAAATCGATAGGGGAGTGAGCAGGAGTAACCTTAACGGCACCTGTTCCTAATTCCATATCTACACTATCATCTTCTATAATGGGGATTTCTTTGTTTTGTATCGGAAGAATAACTGCTTTACCAATGTATTTTTTGTATCTAGAATCTTTCGGATTAACAGCAACCGCAGTATCACCAAGCATAGTTTCTGGTCTTGTTGTAGCAACCATAATATATTCATCCTTACTACCTTTAACTAGATACTTAATATATGCAAATATTCCTCTTCTTTCTTCGTGCTCAGTATCTATATCTGCAAGTGCTGTTTTACAGTATGGACATACATTTACAATCCTTTTATCTCTAAAAACCATACCCTGTTTAAACATCATTTCAAATGTCTCATACACTATCTTTGTAAGTCTGGGATCTAATGTAAAGAACTCTCGACTAAAATCAGCACTTAGTCCAATATTTTTCTCTTGATTTCTAGCATTAGAGGCATTCTTCATACAGAAGTCATAACACTGTTTATAGAACTCCTCTCTACCCATATCCCATTTATTTTTACCCTGTTTCTGTAACTCTTTAGTAAATGCTGTTTCTGTTTGTATACCAGCGTGATCTTTACCGGGAAGAAGTAGAGTAGGATGACCTGTCATTCTCATATATCTACCGATAGCATCATGAAAAGAGTATCCACACATATGTCCTAGGTGTAAATTACCATTAGCGTTGGGAGGAGGAAGAGTAATAGTAAAGGAGCTTTTAACTTCAATATCTTTTCCTTTAAGATACTCTTGCATACTATCTGGATTAAATATTCCTGAACTTTCCCAAAGAGAGTATATCTCCTTCTCTTTCTCTTCAAATGTCTTTGAAATACTATCTTTCATAAAAGTATTATATCAGTATACACCCCCTTTATACATATTCTACGATACAAATACATCATATCTGATATAATAGAGGGTTATGGATAAAACAAAAAAAAGATTTTTTAGGAATGATGAACTAAAACTATGCACACTATCAGGAACATCTGAAATAGGGAGAAACTGCAATTTCATAGAGTTAGGAGATGAAATAGTTATTGTAGATGCAGGCTACTCTTTTCCTGGACAAGAGATGTATGGAGTAGACTACCTCATTCCAAACTTTAGATACTTAAAAAAGAATAAAAAGAAAGTAAAAGCTATACTAATTACACACGGACACCTTGATCATACAGGTGCACTTAGATGGATGTTACCCGAATTAGATTACCCTCCTGTTTACGCAGGGGCTTTCGCGAAAGCTTTAATTGAGGCAAGACTTGAAGAATACAATCTAAAAAGTAAAAGTAGGGTCTTTGGTGTAACTAGGCATACTACAATTAATATTGGAAGGCGTTTTAAGGCAACTTTCATAGGAATTAACCATAGTATTCCAGATGCATTCTCAATCTTTC
>DAOQBQ010000019.1:0-8112 GCA_035355175.1 Candidatus Dojkabacteria bacterium | reverse complement strand
AGAGAACCCTGCAAGTTACGCAACAACTCCTACCAATGTTGGCTCAGATACAACATGGGAGGCGACTGCTACAGATGCTAACGGAGAAAACTACTACTTGATAATATGTTCTTCTGCTTCGGTATCTCCAACTAATGGTGGAGCCCCTACTTGTGGTGCAACAACTTACTGTACAAGTACAGCTACAACAAGTGGGTCCCCAACATCTTGTGCTAGAACAGCTTTAGCTGGTGATGCTGTATCCAATGATTGGTATGCATATGTTTGTGATGGGAATGCAACTTCAGCTGCCTGTAATACAACGGGTCAAACAGGATCTGGAGATTCTGGTTCACCATTTGTTGTAAATCATGCACCTAGTTTTACAGCGGTAAGCAATGATTCTCCAAAAGATCCTGGAGCAACAGTAACTTGGTCAACAACTGCTTCTGATTCAACAGACTCTGATACAGTTAAATTAATTGTATGTAAAACAGCAGGAATCTCAGGAGATGCTTGTGATGGAGGAGCTGGAGATACATGGTGTTCTAGCTCACAGGTCGCATCGAATCCAACTTGTGGATATAATATTCCATCAGTAGCTCCTGATGGTGCTAATGATGCATATGTATATATAGTTGATGGACATAACTTCCCAGCTACAGGTGTATACCAAGCTTCTAATGTATCGTTTACAATAAATAACACAGCTCCTGTTGTTTCAGCTGTTACAATAAATGGTGGAGCAGCAATAGATTTAACAGAAAGCACAACTAAAGCAGTAACACTTACCGCGACAGTATCAGATAATAACAGCTGTTACGGTGGAGAGATAGCAACCGTATACGGATACGCATACAGATCTAGTGTAACATACGCTGGATGCGATGGTGCTGGAGAAGCTAACAACGATTACTGTTACCCAGAAATTACCTGCACAGTTGTTGGTGGAACATGTACAGATAACACAGATGCCTCTGCAAACTATACATGCACGGCAAATATATACTACTACGCTGATCCTACTGATACCTTGACTGAGTATCCATCAGATACCTGGTTAGATACAATAAAAGCAATAGACGACGATGCTGCATCTGACGACCTAGAGGTATCAACAGGTGTAGAGATGAACTCACTTATTGGATTTGAAATTGGATATACAGTTACAGGTTCAATTAGCTATGGTAATTTAGGTATTGGACAGAAAAATGACCCATTAGATAAAATTACAACAACAACTCCAACTGGAAATATTGGACTGGACCAAGAACACTCAGGAAGTAGTATGTGTACTGATTACCCAACCTGTTCGGGTGGAACACCAATTACAGTTGGATACCAACACTTTGCCCTTGCAAGCTCTACTGCTTATGCTTCTGGGACACCACTAACTGGATCTGCAACAGAGTATGAGTTAAATGTTCCAAAGGTTAGGGGTGGTTCTGTAACAACAAAAAATGTTTGGTGGGGTATTGAAATCCCATCTGGTACAACAATTGGAACATATAGTGGTGCTAATACAATATCTGCTGTAAAAGGAGAAACTACTAACTGGTAAATTAATTTTGGTAATTTGATTAATGGAACTTAAAAAAACAATAAAAGCAACACTATTAGGAATATTTATATTTTCTTTATGTTCTCTTTCTGTTAATGCTGGCTTTGGAGTATCTCCTACAAATATAAATAGTGAATACCTTAAACCAGGTGCATCATTTACCCAAGAGTTTACTCTATCTAGATCAGATGCCACTGCTGATATGAATATTGAGATTGTTCCTGATTTAGGGAATATTGATTCATGGTTTACATTTGATCCTGGTAAAACATTTGTATTCAAAAGAGGTCAAACTACTCAAAAGTTTAAGGTCATTGTTAAAGTCCCAAGTGACGCCCAGTATACAGACTACAAAGGAGTAATACGTGTTAATGCACTACCAAGTGAGCAAGCTGTAGGAGGTGTATCAATTACTCAAGGTGTAAGGTTAGATGCTGGTCTTACTGTTACTGAACAGGATATTAGATCACTATCAATTCTTTCAATAAAAGCACTAGACTCACAAGAGGGTAAACCAATTAGAATAGAGGTAGTAGGACAAAACATAGGTAATGTTGATGCCTCACCTACTCTAAAGATTACTGTCATGGATATGTTAATGAATATTGTTGAAGAGCATGAAGTAGCTAACTTTGGATTTGTAAGTCCTAATGAGACAAAGACATTGATAGCAGAGATAGAAAGTAAACTTCCAACGGGTGAGTACTTTATCAATGTACAGGTATTACTAGATGGTAAGGTACTAAGAGAAGAGAGATTAGTATTTAATATTGTTAATATTCCAGCACAAGATAAAGAGGATGATGAGGTTAAAACAGGATTTCAGATAGGTTCAATATTTACAGATTTTAAAGATAATATGATATATGTACTTGTATCTTTACTAGTAATATTAACTGTATATCTTCTACTTGAAAAGTTGTGGAAAAATAATGACAAAAATTCAGAGAAACAATGGGCTATACTCTTAGGAAGCAAAAAATTATCAAGAATTATTATCTCAACATTATTCGGAGTAATCGTTCTACTTCTTACAGTACTATCTCCAGTTCTAAAATACATTACTTTTGAATCTCTTAATATTGATACTACTAGATTACTAGCTGATCTTAAGAGTAGTATGCTTTATATCCTCTTTTCTATTGTAGTATTCATTGGCTCTTACCTTCTCTTAGAGAAGATTTGGAGAAATAAAAAATATAAAACAATAAAACCAAAATTCTGGGCAATTATATTGGGAAGTAAGAAATACTCCAGATTTATACTCTCCTTTTTCTTAGCTGTTCTTGCTCTCTTTGGAAGTGCATTTGTTCCAATTATTACATTACAACCAGTAAATGTTACACAAGGAGCTAAAATATTTGAAAAAGTTCAAACAGTATTTACAACTTTTAATGACTATTTACCGTATATAATATTTTCAATTATGGCTATGATAGTATCATACCTATTAATTGAAAAGTGCTGGAGAAAGAGTAATAAGGTAAAGAAAGGTTCTAAGCCAAAGAAGAGTACATTTTTACAGATCATATTAGGAAGAGATAAATTCTCAAGAGTTGCTCTTTCATTAGTAATTGGGGTTGTTGTATTCTCACTAACAGTATCATATACAGTTTTAACATTTAAAACAGAGGAGACAGATGATACCCAGCAGGATGTTCAAGGTGCTCAAGATATACAAAATCCTAACCCCTTAAATGTTGTTCCAGAAGAACAAACTTACAGATATGTTGTATACGAAGAGGATGATATTAATTCTAAAGTAATATATGTAGCACAAGAGGGAGAGACCTTTAATGTCCTACAAGAAACAGATGAGTGGTATACCGTAGAATTAAGTGATAGTAGGATTGGATGGTTACCTAAACAGATGGTTAAATCTACTACATCAGAAGAAAGATAGTTAATATATCTTTCTACTAATATGAATATATTTCAGAAATATACAGAAAAAGATAAATTGATAATATTTTTAAAAAGATTTCTCTTTGTTATTCTGTTATCAATTTTTACATTCTTTTTCTTTTTTAAAATACCTTCTTTTGATATATTAGCTACTAATGTATTAACTAATCCTAGTTTTACTGGAGGAAGTACCAACTGGACTTTAACTGGAGGAGTTACATATGACTCTGCAGTATATCAAGATAGCGCAGGATCTCTAAGAGGATCTGCCAATGGAAGGAAAACCAGAACAACAGGAAACGCTACTCAATCAATATCAACAACTATTACCGGAGGAAGCTTAGTTTACCTTAATCTATATTGGGCTAAACAGTGTGTTAATGTTAACTGTGATCGTAATCAAATATATATACAGATTTCTTACAATGGAGGAACATATAGCGATGTATGGTCTGATACTTCTAATCCAGCTGCTGGAGCTAGAACTGCATGGACTTCTGTATCTAATCAAGACATATCTTCATATTTTACTTCAACTGGTTCTTACTCTATTCGTTTCTACTCTAATATGAGAACAGGAAACAACGCTTCTGCAGCTGCATATGGATGGATTGACAATCTAAATTTAGATGTTACTCCTCCTACTGTTACTGTTGGAACTACTGGTACACAGGTATCTGCTACAGACGCAAATACCTCTAACCTATATATTGGTGGTGCTTTTACATTAATCAGAAATACAGGGACCGCCTCTGTTTCAAGTATCACTATTAATGAAACAGGAACAATCTCAGATTCCAATATCTCTGGATTAATACTCTACTACAAACAGGAAGCTACGTGTTCTACATCCATCCCTGGGGATGCCACGCAATTTAATAGTACACCTGGGACTTTTAGCTCAGGTAGCTCCACAGTAACTGGGACTATGAGTGTGGGTACATCCAGAGTTTGCCTTTATGTTGAAGTAGATGTTGGAGCTGCTAGCGGTAGTGACACTATTGAGATACAAATGACTAATCCAAGTACAGGAGTTACCGTTGATGTTGGTGTGGTAAGCCCAGCAACAGCTGTAGCAATAAGTGGAACAACAACTGTTTCAGCAAATACAGCCCCTACGTTTACAAATTTCTCAAATAACGGACCTGTTAATCCTGGCTCCACCGTTACTTTTTCCTCAACAGCATCAGATTCTGATGGAGATAACATTACTTTAGTTGTATGCAAAACTCAAGGTGTAACAGGAACAGCATGTGATGGAGGATCTGGTGATACATGGTGTACAAGCTCTGCCTCTGCTTCGAATCCATCGTGTGGATATAGTGTTCCATCTGTATATCCAGATGATACATACAATACATATCCATATATTTTTGATGAACATGGTGAACCAGCAACAGGTTCATATCAAGGAGTACTCTCTACTTTTGTAGTAAACAATGTTACACCAATTGTATCGGCTGTAACTATTAATGGAGGTACATCCATTACATTGGAATCTGCAACAACGAAATCTGTAACTCTGACAGCCACTGTATCAGACAATAATAGCTGCTATGGAACTGAGATATCTTCTGTGCTTGGATATACATATCGATCAGGTATTGGATATACAGGATGTGACAGCCCTGGAGAAGCAAATAACAATTACTGCTATCCTGAGATATCTTGCACTGTGGTAGGAGGAAGCTGTACAGATAATACAGATGCTTCTGCAAATTTTACTTGTAGTGTAAGCATATATTACTACGCAGATCCAACAGGAACGGATACTCAATATCCATCTGATACATGGATGGATACAATTAAGGCAACAGATGATGATGCAGCTACAGATGCTCTACAGGTATCTGTAGGTGTTGCGATGAATATGTTAGAAGCAATGTCTATAACCTCCTCCATTAATTATGGAACACTTAGCGTAGAAACTGGTAATGATCCACTAGATAGGACTACTACATCTACTCCAACAGGAAATGTTGGCTTAGACCACGAGATATACGGAACGGATATGTGTACAGATTATCCTACATGTGCTGCCTCAAAAATACTTGTCGGCAATCAAAAGTATTCACTTACTGCATCAACTCCATATGCCTCAGCTACAGCACTATCAGGTACTCCGACTCCTGTAACTATTGATATATCTAAACCAACAAATGGGACACCTACTGCAAAAAGTATGTGGTGGGGAATGTATGCACCACTTAATACAAGTCCTGGCTCATATACAGGAACAATCAATGTAACTGCCTATGCAAGTGATCCATTAAATTGGTAACCCAGCTAACCTATAATGAAGAAATTGGCTGTTAAGAAAAAATATATTACCCTTTTCTTAATATTTTCTTTTGTTGTACTCCTTCTTCAATTTATACCATTAATTAATTGCTCTGCGAATAAAGATATCGACTATGTAGGGATACTAAATGAGAAGTATGTGTTAATAAACAAAAATGATGAGAAAGAAAATATTAAATATTTAAATGAAATAGGGAAAGAAATTGCATTAGCCCATTTAAAATTATCTCACACATGTACCCCCTACTTTGCAATACCAAACTTTCTAGTATATGAAGGTAATACATATATTTCAGAAAATAATACATATATATATCAATACAAATATGATGTATACGGTGTAAAAATATTTTCAGATATGGGAGGATGGATGGCAGGAGATGGATTAATACAAGATGGGATATTTACTACCTCAATAAAATACAAAAACCGATATCTGGAGTTTAAAAAAGTTGGAGACAAACTAGAAATTATCTCCTATGGAAAAATGTATGGAATATAGTTAGAGAGAAAGACGAGGATCTCTGTCGATTTCCTCTATTTCATCTTTTTTAGTTAGATACCTCTTTTGAATGATCTTCATATACCCAGCTATACCAATCATACCTGCGTTATCACTTCTATACTCAATCTGTGGATAGTAGTAGTTCAGGTTATACTCCTTTGCCACTCTCCCAACACTCCTAAGTATCTCTTCATTGTTAAATACCCCTCCTCCCACAAATATAGATTTAATATTAGGATTCTTTTCAATAGCTAATTTTAGTTTAATAACTACTGAATCTATTATTGCATCTACAAACCCTCTACAGAAATCATATACCCACTCTCTTTCAGGTATACCTCTCTCTCTTAATTCTTTTGTTTTGTATAGAGCTGCTGTTTTAATACCAGAGTAACTAAAATTCAAATCATTAGAATTTTTCATAGGAGTAGTAAATACAATATTTCCACTCTTACCCTTTTTAGCAAACTCTGAAACAACAGGACCACCTGGATATCCGAAATTAAGAATCCTACCCACTTTATCAAATGCTTCACCTGCTGCATCATCTAATGTTTGCCCTAGCTTTTTATATTTACCAATCTCTTTAATATATATTATCTCCGTATGTTTACCTGACATTAATAATCCAAGTGCTGGAAATGAATCTATTAACTGCTCATCGTTTACTAAACCCTTTCCTTTTGAATTAAGAAGTAGGGATGAAAACATATGGCCTTCCATATGATTAATTGGAACTAAGGGTTTGTTGTATCTAAGTGCTAGTTCTTTTGCATACTTAATACCTACCTCTAGATCAATGGCTAAGCCTGGTCCTGTGGTTACTGCAATGTAATCCACGTTATTAATCATTCCTGGGTTGTTTTGAAGCGCCCTATTATATACCTCTTCAATGTTTTCCTCATGTAATCTCTTTGCTAGATCAGGTACTACACCACCAAACTCTGAGTGTAGTTCTGTTTGAGATGATAGCTCTGAGGATATAACTTCTCTACCTCTTAATAGGGCAACAGATGTATCATCACAGCTAGTATCTATTCCTAGTATTAATGGTTTTTGTCTTAATATCTCTTTAGTTAGTACCATATACTGTAATCCTTCTTTTTTCTAAAGATATATATTCAAATGATATTTTATACATAGGTATATTTCTTTTAGAACATATATTCTCTATCTCTTGATAGAATTTATCGGCCCACTCTATTACCATTATCCTGCCTTTTTCTAAATGTTCCACTAATCCAGATCTATTAAATTCCTCTTCATCATTTAATCTCCATGTATCCATATGTGCTAGTGTATTACCATCATACTTGTATTCATTGATTATGGTATATGTTGGTGAGTTAACAATATCTTTACTTCCTAACTCCTTCCCTATACCTTTTGTAAACTGTGTTTTACCTGCTCCTAATTCACCACTTAGTGCTACTACTACACTTCCTTTTAAATCTTTTAGGTATTCTTTAGTAAACCATATACCGAAATCTGAAGTTTGCTTAGGTGTATCTGTTTCTCTTTCTTCTAACAATGTACTTTTATGTATTGCATCTTCAAATTTAATCTTACCCTCTCTTAAAACAGTTAATGTATTTAATGTTGTATCTAGTATTGTAGAGGGTGTGTTTTTAGGTAATACTCCATCATCTATATACATTGATATTAGGGATTCACTTTTTTTAGGTAAATCTTTAATCAACTGATCAATACTGTATGGATGTGGTCTGTATGATACATTTGCAGATGTAGCAGTTATTGGCCTTCCAAATTCTTTAATGAGTTTAAGTGTGAACTTGTAGTCAGGTACTCGGATACCTGTTGTTCCCTGTTTAGAGACTACTGGAGGCTGTAGAATACCTTT
>DAOQBQ010000018.1:0-8126 GCA_035355175.1 Candidatus Dojkabacteria bacterium | reverse complement strand
TATTACCAATAGATATAATTTTAGAAAACCCAATATTATCTCTAATTGCCATATCAAGTATCGCAGTACAGAAAGCACCAGATTGAGATATGAAAGCGGTTGATCCCTTACCTGGATTTTTTCTTGCAAATGAAAGATTAAGATTTATACTGTTATTAATTATACCTAAAGTATTAGGACCTATTAGCCTAATACCAGCTTTTTTAAGCTTGTTAGCAATCTCATTTTCTAACTCCTTACCCTCTTGGCCTGTTTCTTTAAATCCAGATGATATCACTATTACACTCTGAACTTTTTTCTTAATACAATCATCAACAATACTACTAACAAATTGAGAGGGTATAACTATACAAACTGTATCTATGGGTCCTCCAATACTAAGAATGTCTGGATAACAGGTTTTTCCATCGATCTCTTTGTATTTGGGATTAACGGGATATACTTTCCCAGAGTATTCACTATCTAATACATTGTTGTATATTACTCTCCCTATTTTCCCCTTCTCTTGAGAAACTCCAACAACAGCAATACTTTTAGGAAAAAGAATACTATCTTTCATTTTACTGTAAATCATTTAATATATTTGATACATTGTAGTTTTTAACCTCATCTACTAGCTCAGTCTTAATATCATTTCTACTTACAAGATTAGAGTAGTAATCTTTTAATTTACTATTTTTGTATATTATACCAGTATATATTTTATCTTTGTTAGTTACTCTTTTTCTTGCTAAGTTTAAATCATCAGTTTTCTCAACTTTAGCTATTCTCTCTTTAAGAAAATCTAAACTATTTTCAGGATTGTATGTAGGACATAGCTGAATGATTTCAATTACACTAAACCCTTTATGTTTAATACCCTCTTTAATAATTTGAGTGAGTTGAATAGGGTCACCAGAAAAACCCTTGGCATAAAAAGAGGGGTTAAGAGATAAAACTAATTCTCCAATATTAATATCTCCCTCTGTTTTACCAAAAGGAAATGCATACATTTGTTTTCCTTTTTTAGTTGTAGATGTTATCTGTCCAGTAGTAAGTGCAAAATTTTCATTGTTATGAATAAGCAATGTGATATCATAGTTTGAACGAATAGCGTGTATTAAATGATCTATACCTTCATGTAAACATCCCCCGTCCCCTATATCTGCAATTACACACATTCTTCTATTTGCGAGGTGACATCCTACTGCAAAAGGTATAGCTCTACCATGTAAACCCTTAACTCTAAATCCCTCTATTTTATCTCCTCCATTGCCATTACACCCTATATCAAAAGATATTACTACCTCACTTGGATGTTTATCTAAATCTACTAATGCCTGTTTTAAGGCTAAATGAATATTAAAATTACCACATCCTGGACACCATGTGTTTTTAATATCTGTATTGTAATCAGTTAAACTAGTTTTCATTTTCTTAAATACTCTAAAATATCATCAACAAAGAAAGGTCTTCCATCGAATTTGTTTAAGGTGTTAGATATGTAGAAATTACACTCCTCTTTAATTAATTTACCCAGTCCACTACTCTGGTTGTTTTCAATTAGAACAATCTTTGCATTTCCTTTAACTAACTGTGTAAGTTTTTCCTTTTTGAATGGATATATATATTTGTAATGTAAGTATCCAATAGGTTTCTTACTCTGTTTCATTGCATCTAATACAGCATTTTTACTACTTCCCATTCCAACAAAAATTAATTTTGCATTTGTATTACCATAGTATTTTGGTTCAGGTAATATTTTCTTTAGAGATACTAACTTTCTTATTCTTTTTTCAGACATATTAACAATTGTATTCTCTTCTTCAGTACTTATACCCTTCTGGTCATGTTCATCACTGTTTGTTAAGTATGTATTTTTACCACTTTGAGGTATCCATCTTGGTGATATACCGTTATTAGTATATATATATCTGGATATACCATTTTGAGATAAGCCTCTATCAATTCTTTTAATACCTGGTAGTTTAGAAATATTAAAGATAGATTCTGCTATATGTTTTTCAGTAAGTAATATTACAGGTATTTGAAACCTATCAGATATATTAAAGGCATCTTGAATTAATTCAAATGAATCTAGGGCATCACTTGCACACATTACACACTTAGGAAACTCTCCATGACCAGAGTAAAGAGCTACATTTAAATCAGATGAACCTGTCCATGTAGGAACTCCAGTTCCACTTCCAGCTCTTTGACCAAGAACTATTACCAAGGGTATCTCACTTACTCCAGAGAAAGATATGCTTTCTGTCATAAGGTCAAAACCTCCTCCTGAGGTAGCTGTAAATGCTCTTGCACCCATATACATACTCCCCATAACCATTTGTGCTGCAGTTATTTCACTTTCTGCTTGTTTAACAAGAATATGAGTTTTTAAAGATGTATCACCTATGACTTCAAGTATAGAGGTAGCAGGGGTCATAGGGTAAGCGTAGTATGCTCTACAGCCAGCAGCTATTGCTCCCAACGCTATACCTTCATTACCAGTAATTACTTTTGATTTACTCCAATTCTGACTTTTAAGTATTGGAAGATTAATTTTTTTAATATCCTTAACCTGTTTAATACTGTATCCTGCTTCTAAACATTTTTTCTCGGCTTGTATATCAACATCTTTCTTATTCGAGAAGTAATTAATGACAACAGACTCTAATACCTTAATATCTAAGTTCATGGCTTGCCAGGCACTACCAAGCATAACGACATTAGACATAATAGAATGGGCTTTCTGCCTTTCAGTAATTTCTAAAGAGTCAATATATACAGTAGTAATATTTTTGTTTTTAATATACTTCTGTGATTTGGAATCAAATTCATAATCTTTGACAGAATGAAGAAGTACTCCATTTTTTCTAACGGTAGTTAAATACTCTTCTAAAGCAGTATCTGATATACAAATTAATATATCACACATCTTTGAAGGTGAAAGTATATCTGTTGAAGAAAAATCTATCTGGTATGATGAATATCCTCCCTTAATTATTGATGGATACTCTCTATATGCGAATGTATGATATCCCAAATTTTTGAGTGCCTTACTTACAAACCCTCCTAATGTATTAATGCCTTGACCAGATTGGCCACCAAATTTTACGGATATTCTATCTTTCATATGAGCAGTTTTAATATTTATTTAGGTTATCATTATCAATATATATTGTCAAAAAAGGTTACAAAATGATTAAAATTACTGTACAATTAAAATTATGATTGATAAATGTACAATCACAATACAATCTGGTAAGGGGGGTGATGGAATCATCGCTTTTGATAGGGATAGAAAAGCAGATGGTGGAGACGGTGGAAAGGGAGGAGATATATATATTGTTGGAGACAGCAATATGTATGATTTAGGCAAGGTTGTTCACATTTCAAATTTTAAAGCAGAGAATGGTTATATTGGAGAAAAGAATAAAAGAAAAGGTAAAGATGGCAAGGATTTGGAGATTCATGTTCCATTAGTTACAAAAATATTCAATGATGATGGTACTGAGATATTTACAATGACAAAGCATGGTTACTCGATTAGAATATTAAATGGCGGGAAAGGTGGTTTAGGTAATTTTACATTAAGAGGTGAGGGCTGGGATGGAAAACTTTCAAGAACAAAGGGCGAAGACTTTGAAACAAAAGTATTAAACTTAGAATTAAATCTTAAAGGAGATGTAATATTCCTTGGCTATCCTAATGCTGGTAAATCTAGTATTGTTAATTCCCTTAGTAATGCCAAATACAAAGTTGCCCCCTATGAATTTACTACATTAGAGCCACAGTTAGCCGTTATGGATAGATATGCAATTATGGACCTTCCTGGATTAATAGAGAATTCTTACAAGGGTAAGGGTTTAGGTACAGAGTTTTTAAAACATACAAAGTATGCAAAGCTTTTAGTTCATTGTATTAGTTTAGAGAATGAGGATATAAAGGGGGTTTACAAAAAAATGAGAGAGGAATTCGCTAATATTTCTGAAGATTTATACTCTCTTGATGAATTAGTAATATTTACTAAGGCAGATATCTACTCTATTGATGAACTAGAAGAAGTAGAGAATGACCTTAAAAAAGATTTTAAAAATTTCTTAATCATCTCAACATACAGAAAAGAGGATATGGAGAGAGTAAAAGAGGAGCTAAAAAAGAGATTGAGTTCTATTCCTGATACCACTATCTAAAGCTAATTTAGCATTCCATTGTAAGTCTGGTTTATCTGTCATACTTTCAACTAACCACTCTAAATACTCTCTATCTGTTCTTTCAATTTCTTCAAATGTTTTACCCATATACTTACCAAAAGTCATCTCTCTCATTACTTGTGGTTGTTTCGTAATTAACATCATATTCTCTATACTTAATTTGGTATTATTTTTTAAATAGTTAAACAGATCTCTTAAGAAATATACATCACTTAATGCATCGTGTGCTTTAATATGCTCTTTGTTTTCATTCTTGTATAGACCTAGATAGTATCTAAGATACTGTAATTTGTAGCTTTCTAAATCCCTACCATCAGGTGTTGTAAGTGCATTCCTAGCAACTTTTAAGGTACATATTGTATCCTGGATATGTATACCCTTTTTCTCCAATACCTCCATATCGAATTCTACATTATGTGCAACCCATATATACTCCTTAGCGAGATATTCAAGATACTCTTTTAATGAATTACCATTGAATTCAGTGTCAACACCTTTATCAGGTAATTGGGTATCCTCAAATATATCAAGATCTTGGACATCTTCAGGTGTAATATTGTGTATTGCCATAGCACCAAAAGATATCTCTTGAATAGGCTTAAAGTAAAGATTAAGAAAAATATCAGGAGTATCTGTAATTATTGCTAACTGTAATATATCTTTACTTTGTGTATCTGTTGTTTCTGTGTCAAAGTACAGTATTTTGTTTCTATTCATAGCAAGTAGATTTTAGCATATCGTGTTTTTACTAACAAATATTTGCTTATATTTGTATATATTGATATATTTTCAAATAATTTATTTACTGTTAAAAAAATGACAGACCAGAATGTAGTAAAAGTAGTACCAATCGTAGTAACAGTTATAATTGTTGGTGTATTGTCCATTGGTATATTTATATTTTTGAACAAAGAGGGAACCTCTATTACAGATACTGCAAATCAAGATGTCGTTGATCCTAATTTAAATTCAGAAGAAACAAATAATATGACAAATGTAGAAGATTTTGATGAGTTAGAAATAACCACAATACAGGAAGGAACAGGGGCTGAGGCTGTAGTTGGTAATGCTGTATCAGTACATTATCAAGGTACATTAAGTGATGGAACTCAATTTGATAGTTCATATGATAGGGGAACACCTTTTGAGTTTACGTTGGGAGAGGGCATGGTTATAACTGGATGGGAAGAGGGTGTAAAAGGCATGAAGGTTGGAGAGATAAGGGAGTTAAAAATTCCATCTTCAATGGGTTATGGCCAAAGTGGTTCAGGACCTATTCCTAGTAATGCTGGATTGATATTTAAGGTTGAATTACTTGAGATTAAGTAGTTAGAACTTACCAAGTACCATTAATATTCCAATTAAAAGTAGTAATATACCTGCCACAAGATGCATATACCTAATATTTCTGTCTTTCCAATCTTTTACATCCTCTACTTTTTTTGTCCCAATATATACAAGTATAACTGTTGCTAACATAGGCAAGATAAATATTATATTGTAGAGAATTAATGATGGTAGAGCTTTGATAAAGCCATCACCAGCTACAAGACCACCTAATATTAGATACGGCCCTATTGTACACGGTAGTAAGAAAAGAGTAACGAATAATCCAACAATAAAGGCGGCAAATGGGGATGTAACCTTTGCAATTAATTTGTTAACTTTAGGTCTTAAAAAGAGTGGCATTTCAGTACCTACACCACCAGGTTTGTATGAAAAAAAATCTTTTAATCCAAGTAAACCCAGAATTATTGCTCCAATACCAAGTATTAGGTTAATACCTAACTTCCCATACAGAAATTCTCTAACAGATGATATAGATTGTACTACTTCAAAGGCCTTAATAATGAGAAAACCATAAAGGAGATACATAATTATTACTGCTATAATAAAGGATAAACCAGCCAAAAGTACCTTTTTTCTATTCCCAGGATTATATGTAATTATTGAAATTAGAACTAAAGCAAGTATCGATATGGCACAAGGATTAACAGAATCAGCAAGTCCTAAACTAATTACTTTTCCAAAAGTAATATTACTATCCGTATCCTCAGTAGTACTCTCACTTTCCTGTTTAGTATCATTTGATACCTTATCTCCATTCCAGAGTAACTGCCATCCATTTATCTCTATACCGTGTTCATATGTTAACTTCCCAGCGGGATAATCAATAGTAGTCTCTTTTACTTCCTTACCACTTAAATCTTTAATTGCTTCTGAAACAGTATCAGCGTATATGAAGTTTTTAATTACTGTTTCCTGTTCATTTTTTAATTTTGTTAGATCTTTTCTGATTGCTGCTCTATCCTTAGAATAAATAGCTGGATATCTATTTAAATCAGAAAGTTTAAGCTCTTCAAAAGATGTAGAACTGCCATTGGGTAAATATATTAAATTTGATTGGGCGTTTTCTACCATAGTATCAAGATTTTCTATTATCGGAGAATCTCCAGATTCAATACTATCTTTATCAAACATTAACTGTGGGATACCAAGAGATAATCCATATTTATCACTATAGTTATTTAATATTTGAGGATTAGCAAGATTCTTGTAAATCTCATACTCAATTAGTATGAATCCTCCTTCATCTACCTTTTTATGAAGTACAGGAGCAACTTTAGCACAGTGAGGACACCCTATTCCAGTAAAAGATATTGCAAATTTTGTATTACTTTGTGCAAATACATTTGCGGGTATACAGAGTAGTAATATTAGTAATATTTTTGTTAATATCTTTTTCATTTATATCCAAATGTAATATTATATCCCAATGACCAATTTTACTCTTTCAAAAAAACAGACTCAGGTTATAGATAGTATATTTAACTGGTATAGAGAGTCTAAAGGAAAGTATATCACATTAGGGGGTTTTGCTGGAACTGGAAAGTCAACAATTCTAGGGTTTGTTTCAAAAAAACTTCATAAAGAGAATGAGGGCATAAAAATAGCCTTCTGTAGTTATACAGGTAAAGCAAGTAGAGTTTTAGAAAGAAAGTTAAAAGATGTATCTGCTCTATTCCCCTCTGACTATATTGGTACAATTCATAGATTAATATATAGACCTATTGTAGATGAAAGAGATGAAATAATTGGTTGGGAGAAAGTTCCTACCTATGATTTTAAATACTCCCTTATCGTTATAGATGAGGCGTCTATGGTTACAGAGGATATTTGGAATGATTTACTTAGTTTCGATATCCCTATTCTTGCTGTAGGTGATCATGGTCAATTGCCTCCAATTAATAGTAAATTTAATTTGATGGGAAAACCTGATTTAAAACTTGAAGAGATTTATCGCCAAGAAGCAGATAACCCTATCATCAAGGTTTCTGAGATTGCAAGAAAGAAGGGTAAGATACCTTTTGAAATATTTGGGAAAAATATTAAAAAAATTCATAAAGAGGATGAAAATACTCAAGAGATTCTTGGTGATATATTTGAATCATTTGATGAAAACACTATGGTTTTGTGTGGTTACAATACAAGTAGAATTAAACTTAATAAAGGGATTAGGGCTTTACATTTTGATAAAGACATTCCACAGGTCGGTGATAGAGTTATATGTTTGAAAAACAATAGAAACGAAAATATTTATAACGGAATGATGGGAAGTATTTTAGAAATATCAAAAGAAAAGATACATGGATTTTCATATTATGAAACAGAAATTTCATTAGATTATGAGGATTACACATTCTGGGGGAAGATATCTATTAATCAGTTCAATTCTCCTACTTTAGTAGATTTAAAGATGAAAGATATCAACTATTTTGATTTTGGTTATGCACTTACTGTTCACAAGGCACAAGGAAGCCAAGCAAGAAGAGTTGTAGTATTCGAAGAGCGATTCTCTAAGATGGATGATGAATCTTTCTCTCGTTGGTTGTACACAGCTATTACCAGAGCAGAAAAAGAACTCATTAT
>DAOQBQ010000017.1:0-8381 GCA_035355175.1 Candidatus Dojkabacteria bacterium | reverse complement strand
CTCTTACACTACCATCTACTCCACTTGCTCCTAATACCTCTGTCTTATACTTAATACCATCTATCTCAACTTTCACTTTGTAATTCTTACCCTCTTCTAATCCTACTACCTGTATCTTACCCTCACTATCTGTATAGTACTCCATTCCATCTATCTGTACATATGCATTTACCAATGGATTACCATCTTTGTCTGTAAATTGAAGTGTCTGGATATCTGTTTGATCTACTGTCTCTTCCTCCTCTTCATTCTCTTGTACTGGTATATCTGGTGTCTCTTCAGTATCTTCTGGTGTGTTCTCCTCAGCTATTGTAATTAATCCTAATTTTTCAAGTAACCAATTTGGGAAATAGCTACTTCCTACTATTAAATTTAATGTCTTTGTTACTGACTGATTATTTGATACATCTTTTGAGTAGTACTGTATTGTATTACTACCCATTGATACAGCCAAGGATATTGAAAAATTCCCATTACTATCTGCAACAGTAGTATATGTTTTACTGTCATATACAAAATATATGGTACTACGTGATTGAGATGTGCCTTTTATTAATGGTGATGTAGATGTGAAGTAGTATGTAAGAGAGTTTTTATCCGGTATATCCGTTATTTCTCCAATATTAGTGATTCTTACACTTGAGGAATGTAATACTATACTGTCTGAATAGACTTGAGAGATATTTCCAGAGTTATCCATATATTTAACATATATCGTTTTGTTTCCATACCCACTTGTAACGGTCCATGTTTTAGTAGTCTTGTATACCTCCCAATTACATCCAGTAAAGGAAGGATCATTACATATCATCATCTGCCTTATACCAGATTCATCTGTAGCATTTAATGTGAGGGAAACAGTATCAGAAATGGTGTAGATATTTCCTAGGTTGATAGAAATACTTCCTGAAGGAGAACGAGAATCCATACTAAAAGTAGTAAGTCCAAGAACAGATTCTTCACCAACCATATTAAAGCTACCACCTACAAAGATATTCATAGATCCTACAAGAGAAGAATACACTGTACATCCTTCTGCGCATTCATCATATAAATGAACATTTGGAATAAAATTAGTATCTAATACTCCTTGTGAATCTAATTTAATGAACTCTCCTGTAGATATCTCTTGTTCTGTTTCATAATCGTATATACCTGCAAGACTTCCTCCAACAAACACATTATCTCCAGAAGTATCTATTGTATATATGGTTGCAGGATTATTATTTTGATCGAAAAAAGAATATTGTTGAGCCCAGGAGGAATCCCATGTACAGCTACTGCTATTTTCAAGTCTAACAAGTCCATTTACCTCTACTTCACCAACATAATCAAAACTTCCACCGATATAAATGTATTCTGACGATACTTTAATTGAATGAACAGTAGATGCTTCAGATTCAGATGATATTTGTGGATTACAATTTGAATCTATGTATCCATTCAACCCTAATTTAACAAACTCCCCTATTTCATAGGTATCATCTTCATATGGGTCGTAAACATATTTAAGATTTCCACCTATATATACACTATTTTCATAGATATCCAAAGCGAGTATTGCTCCCTGTGAGTAGAATTCATCAAGAAAAATATATGGAGCCCAATCTTGATCTAATTGACAAGAAGATGAGTTATCTAATCTAATAAGGCTACTTTCAGTCTCATTTCCTCCAATAGAAGAGAAATATCCTCCTACATAAATGTAATCTTGTACTGCTTTAATTGAATATACACTACTATATATGTATGGTTGACAATCTGTATTAATATTACCATCAGAGTTAATTTTAACAAATGATCCAAGATAGAATGTATCATCAAGTTGTATATCATATATTGATTCAAATTCTCCTCCTACATAAATATAATCTCCATAGACATCAATCGAATAGACTGCTCCCTCTGGGAAAAGATTCCAATCTAAAACTTCATAAGTTTGTGTATCTATTGCAGCAAGATTATATCTTGGCTCGTCACCAACATAATTAAAGCTTCCTCCTACATACAAAATACTTTCATCATCATTTAGAGCCATGGCATAAATAGTTCCATCTGTTTGTGGAAAGTCCAATATCGGTCCGGATATAGAGGTTAGAGGAGAGAACAGATATGATAACTCTGTATTGTTTTCAGCAGTATCTTTGTTTCCATTCCCATCAGAACAAGCTATATATACTGTTTTATCACCAAATACTCCTAAATCTGGAGTTGTACAGTATTGGTATCCATCCTCTACTTCACAAATAGTATCATTTCCCATTTGATCATAACTTTCATCCAACAGGGATAATCGACAGGTAGCATTCTCGTCTGTTTCAAAGGTAATTGTTGGGGTTGAATCTGTAATAGTTGAAGAGGATTCTGGGAAGAAATTTTCTTTAAGAGGAGGATCTGTTTCAAGCAATGTGTAATTTAAGACAGTATTTGTATTAGCAGTGTCTTTATTACCATAGGCATCTATACAGGATACATAAATATTTTTATTTCCATTTGTACCGAATTTTAATCCAGGTATAACACAGGATATTGATTGTGTACCATCTCCAGTACAATTAGCATCATTATACATATCATCGTATGATTCATCAGATAGGCTCATTCGACAGGCACCAATTTCATCAAGAGAGAATTCAAAGATTTGTGATATATCTGTAATCGTGGATCCTGGTATTGGGGAGTAGTTTGATGAGATGGGTGATATTGAGTCGTAGGTATTACCAAGATCCATAACCCACAATTCAGCACCATCAAAATTAGTTGTTGCACGAAAGAGAACTTTATCATCAAATAGAGTGAAACTGCCAGGGTAACTATTTGCAGAACCAGGATTAATATCTTTTATTAACATGGTACCTGCTTCTGTCCCATCACTTGTCCAAAGTTCATTTCCATTTGTTGGATCATGAGAGCTAAAGAATAAATTCTCTCTAATTGAGTAAATCCCATAGGGAATGCTATCCCCGTTATCTGGTTGTATATCTTTTACCAAAGAAGTAGTAGCTTCACTCCCATTACTTTTCCAGAGCTCTCGTCCAATTATTCCATCTGTTGCTGAAAAATATAGAGTACCACCCATTGTAATTAGATCCCGAGGGCTTCCCCACTGTCCACCGGTATAAATATCTTTGACTATTGTTGTTCCTGAAGCTGTTCCATCTGTTTTCCATAATTCTTCTCCGAATGTATCATCAAAACCTTGAAAATAGATATTATCCCAAAGGGGAACAACATAGGAATAACGATTTCCAATATCACTAACCTTAGTAGTACCATTTTCAGTCCCATCACTTTTCCAAATTGAGTAAGAAGCCCCATCAGAGACTGAGAAGAAGAGTGTATCACTGATAGCAACGAGACTCGATGGTGAGCTATCATCTAATCCAGGGACAATATCTTTAACTATGAAAGTTCCATTTTCTGTACCATCACTCCTCCAAAGTTCATTTCCATGTACTTGATCATTAGCAGTGAAATATAAAAGATTACCTATTTTTGTAAAATTAGAAGGAGAACTTGACTGTTCTGGAGCTATATCTTTTACCATTGTTGTTCCTTCTTCAGTACCGTTTGTTTTCCAAAGTTCAGTTCCGTTTGTTCCATCATTTGAAGAAAAATACAAAGTATTTCCAACTGAAGTGAAGGAATTGGAATTACTACTCCAGGATCCTGGAAAGATGTCTTTTATCATTGTTGTTCCGACTTCAGAACCGTCACTTTTCCATAGTTCATAACCATGTGTTACATCGTATGCAGAGAAATATAGTAGGCCGTCATGAATGGTTAAGTTACTGAGATTACTTGATCCTGGAATATTAATATCCTTAACCATTGTTGTATCATTTTCAGTTCCATTACTTCTCCATAACTCATTACCATTTGTTCCATCATCTGCAGAAAAATAAATATAATCTCCCATTACTGCTAACTGGTTAGGAAAGCTTCCCTGAGTACCTGTATAGATATCTTTGACCATTATTGTTCCATTTTCAGTTCCATCACTTTTCCAAAGCTCAGTTTGATTATTACTACTTGTTGCCTGGAAATATAGAGTATTTCCAAAGTTTTTAAATTGTCCAGGATTGGAATTGCTATTTCCTGAATATATATCTTTAACTATTACAGTCCCTACTTCTGTTCCATCGCTCTTCCAAAGTTCAATTCCATTTGTTCCATTATTTGCAGAAAAATAGAATGTGGTTTCAATAACAGTTAAATTAGATGGTGAACTACTCGTGCTTCCATTGTATATATCTTTAATCATTGTTGTACCACCCTCTGTCCCATCACTTTTCCAAAGTTCAATTCCATTTGTTCCATCGTTTGCTGAAAAATAAAGAGTTGTTCCAATAAAAATTAAATTGGCAGGTGAACTACTACTGCTCCCAACATTAATGTCTTTTATCATTGTTGTACCACCTTCTGTACCATCACTTTTCCAGAGTTCAGTTCCATTGGTTCCATTATTCGCACGAAAGTACAAGGTATTTTCCACAGCTAATAAGTTAGAAGGACCACTACCAGCGGCCCCTACAACTATGTCTTTAACCATTACTGTACCAGCATCTGTACCGTCACTTTTCCAAAGTTCAGTTCCATTTGTTCCATTACTTCCATAAAAATAAATATAGTTTCCCATTACTGTTAAATAATTTGCAGCACCATTACCGGTTCCGACATAAATATCTTTTACTATAGTGGTTCCACCTGCTGTCCCATCGCTTTTCCATAGTTCAGTTCCATTTGCCCCATTAGTTGCAGAAAAATATAGGGTGGTTCCAAGAATAGTTAAATTAGATGGCGAACTAGGAGTACTTCCAGTATAAATATCTTTAACCATTGTTGTACCACCCTCGGTTCCATCACTTTTCCATAACTCATAACCATTAACCCCATTGTTTGCAATAAAATATATGGTATCTCCAAGTGTTTTAAATTTTTGAGGATTGGAGTCATTAGTTCCAGTATAGATATCTTTAACCATAACAGTCCCTTCTTCTGTTCCATCACTTTTCCAAAGCTCGTTACCATTTGTTCCGTCAGCTGCTGAAAAATATATATAGTCTCCCATTACAGTCAGATAGTTGGGAGCACCATTTCCACTCCCGACATTAATATCTTTTATCATAGTTGTGCCATTTTCCGTTCCATCAGTTTCCCAAAGCTCATAACCATGAATACCATCGTTTGAGACAAAATATAATGTTGATCCTAAAGGGGTTAAATTTGTTTGAGTATATGAGGTTGCTGGTACTTTATTAATATTAATCATCTGTGGTTCTGAGAAAGCATGGACTTTTGAAGGATTTGATAATGATTGAGAAAGTATAAAACAAAGCAAAAACAACAGATAAAGAACAAAATAAAAAGATATTTTTTTATAAATTTTCATTACAATATATCTTGACAAAATATGATTGAGAAATCAATATACACAAATGGGTTATATAATCGACTATATACCTCTTCTATCTTTTCTTACAGAATATGATACAATATCTCTGTTATGAAAGGTCGGTTGTATGCCAATTGGTTGGTAATTATTACTTTGTTTCTGTTTTTCTCCTCATTGGTGATTTTTGTCATATCTATTAAAGATACTATTGGAATAAAGAAGTGTGCATATGGAGATAATCTAGAGAATAACTGTGTGTGCAGTAGTGATGGAGAGAAAGTATGTGATACAAAAGAATCTCTAAACTCAATATCTAATGATTTTACCTCTTCAAATTTAATATATACCTTTGATTTTCTTAATATGATAGATGCCAGTAGTATGGCTAATCAGGTAGTTAAATTTGAAAACATATCACATTTAGAAAACAAATTAAAAATCACAGTAGAGATAGAGAGTATGTGTAATGAAGATAATACTGTTGCTCCACAAATAGGGTTGTACAAATTGGATAGTAATGGACTAACCTTATCTATAGTTAGTAATTTAACAAATACAACCTTTAACCTACCCTGTGTATCTGAGAATCAGTTCTTAATTGAGAATTTCAGTAGTACTGTTAATAGTGGTTTTAAGATTAGTTACCAAGATGAATTAGGCGGTATATATCAAGCGAATAACTGTATATATGAGGGAAATATTAGAAATGATGGAGATGTATACAACTCAAAAGATGGTAGTTTACTTTGCCAATGTAAGAATGGTGAAAGTATCTGTGAAAAAGAGTAAATATTAAAGTAAACCAATAAATACCCCAAGTACGCATGCAAACAGTGTAAATAACCAGAACCTCATTGTAATTTTGTAATGTGGCCACCCTATGGCTTGAAAGTGATGATGTATTGGTGCAATCTTAAATACTCTCCTTTTAAAAAATTTCATACTAATAATTTGAATTGCGCTGGATGCCATAATTAACCATGTTACTGAAGACATTAGTAAATATGGAATTATATTTCCAGTTACTAATCCAATAAAAAACATTGAAAATGCTAAAGGCATAGCACCTGGTCCACCATTCCAGAATCTTGCAGGAGGAATGTTAAAATATAGATCTACAATTAATACACCAAGTGTAATTGCTAGAAATGGTAAGAACTCATATTTACCCTGAACAATTAGTAAAATTGAAAGTGCAGATACAATTATTGTAAATATACCTACCATTAAGCCATCTAATCCATCTGTTAACTCTCCAGAATAAATTGCAAACTGACTTAGAATACCTAACAGTATTAAAATTGCAGGTGTAATGGATATCGCTAAAGTAGATGTTAGCGTAAGTGTATTAAAGGTTCCAGTTATGTATAAAAGGTACATTACTCCAATATTTAATAGTATTGTGATAATTAATTTACCCAATCTCCATTCGAATGTTTCTTGCATTGCCTTTATTTTTGGATTATTTTTAAATCCATTTGTAAATATTGCAACATCTACAAATCCCCAAAAACCAAAAAGAAGAAAACCTACTAAAAGGGCTCTTAGGGCAGGAAACATGGGTGTAAAAATATATGTGATAAGGGGAACAACTATCCAGATTAAGATACCTCCCATATTAGGGGTACCATTTGTCTGAGTAGTTTTCATTATTCTCATAAATATTGAGTTTGTTCCATCTCCAGATCCCAATTTTGTTTTTTTAATACCACTTACCTGATTTAGTTTATACAGAATACTAATCATTATTGGAGCAAAGAGTATTGAGACAGCAGTAGATATGAAAAGATATTTCATGCTTTCTTTTAGTATGTCTATCATATGGGTATAAATCAAATTATTATGAAATTATCTCAATTTCTTTTAGAGATTTCTAGGTCATTAGCAATATTTAAAAATATCTCTGTCCACATAGGTACAACTGTTACAGATGCGTAAGGATTGTTTTTTGGTTCTTCTAACCTTGTTAACATAATCATTTTTGCGTCATCAGCTGGTGCAAATCCAACAAATGTTGTTATTGTTTTATCCTCTTCATAGCCTACTCCATCTTTCTTAGCCACTTGAGCGGTTCCTGTTTTGCCTGCTATGTAGTATCCACTTAACTGTTTAATATATAGCTCATTAATACCACCATCCTCTATAACATGTGTCATCATCTCAGCAACAGCATCTGCAGTTTCTGCAGATATTGGCTCTGAGAGTACCTGTGGCTCAAATTTTATATTTTCTTTTTCATCTGATATTGATGCTATTATATATGGTCTCATTCTTTTACCATGATTGGCTATTGTGCTTAATGCAGATATTACTTGAAGCTGTGTAGCAGATAAACCCTGACCATATGAAGCAGTAATCGTATCTAATTTTGTCCATTGTGCATCTGATTTAAGATAGCTATTACTCTCCTCTTGTAAGCCGATACCAATAAAGTTCCCTATACCAAACTCTTTAAGTTTTTTATAGAAGTATTGAAAATCTACCTCTAGAGCTGTTCTTGCAATACACGGGTTACTTGAATTTTTTAACATATCTGCAAGGGTTTGTAATCCATCAGGTCTTTTATCCCATTGATATATCTTTCTTCCTTTTAAATCTTGATATTTAGTTACTTCATATAAATCTAAATATCCTGTTTGATCATTACAAGTGAAATCTTTTGCCACATCTCCTGATTCTAGTGCTATTGATACAGTAATTGGTTTTTGAACAGAACCGTATTCATACACATCCGCTACCGTTAAATTCTTAAATATCCATGGATCAGATACTCGCCAATATTCATTAGGATTGTATGTAGGATAGTTTGCCATCGAAATTATCTCTCCAGTTTTTGGATTCATAACGATTACACTGCCACTCTTGGAGTTAGTTTTTTCTACATGCTCTTTTAATATTTTTTCAACCTTGTTTTGTATAGCAGGAGTAATAGTTAGAGTAAAATCTTTTCCTGAACGAGGGAGTACTGGTTCATACTCTGCAGTTA
>DAOQBQ010000016.1:0-9188 GCA_035355175.1 Candidatus Dojkabacteria bacterium | reverse complement strand
AGATATTTAAAATATGTGTCCATAATGGAGCTATTCCTGATGAAGATAGCTCCTCATAACCATTGGGATGTCCAGATGTTGTACTTTGTGCATACAAACTAGTTACACCATCTTTATACCCAGGAACCCATTGCTGTGCCAAATGTTCTGGGATGTTAACGGTTGGATATATTGCATAAACAGTAGTACCCGCATCATCTGCTAAACCTATAAGGCCTCTTTTTAAATCATAAGGTATATTATCATTATCAATAATGGAACCATAATTCTCATTCAGCTCTGGAGCAAGAAGAGATATACCTGTCCAACTAGCATTTAAAACTTCTAATCCCTGTCTACTATTCATATTATCCTCATCTGCCTCTGTTCCACTCATTGTGTTATGAAACTCCTTCGTCCCCTCCCAATCTGGAGATATTTCAACCTCTTCTTGAGCATAAGTATTTAATGAGAGAAAGAAGAATATAAATGAAAGAATGGTTATTAAAGATACCTTAAAACTTTTCCTTTGAGAGAAAGCTCTTATTTTTAAAAATATCCCATATATTTTTTTTGCTATACCCATTTTTATATTATTTATTAATTTATTGTAATTGAATAGCTACACCTCTTTTATCTTTTACTTCTTTAAGTAAAAATTCATTATACTCTTCTTTCGTAGGAGTTGTTTCTATTTGTGGAAGATCATCTAATTCTGAAACCTTTCTCTCCTTATATAGATGGGACATATCCCATGCACATTTGATAGGATACTCTTTACCTTCGATAATTGCATAACATGTAGTGGTATAGTAGAACTTGTTTTCTCTATTTGATAAAGGCGCAAGTGCAGAGTTGTTCCTTGCACTCATAAAGGCGTTCGTACATGTAGTGCCTATACACTCCTCCTCTGATCCAAATGGAGATTCCATTATAATAATGATATCTTCTGTAGATATACAATCTCCAGAATTGGGATTTGCTTGGCAATTATTCCACAACGAATCTGAAAATGTCTTAATAAAAGCAATAGCCCTCTCTATAACAGATAAGTAACAACCATCATACTTCTGAGAATCCCATGGTTCAAAAGTAGCTGAAGAATCACACTCTTCAACCACATCCTCTTCTTTTATCTCACCCTGCTCTCCTGGAGTTCTGTATGTTTTATTATACATAACGGTGGCCATTGCATTTGATTTGCTTGGATTAATATTTGATTCATTATTACAATGTTCACAATTGTTAATTAGTTTTTTATCAACACCTAACTCTCCCTCGTTACTTGGTGTATCACTTTCCCCACCTTCAAAAGTTAAAGAGTAATCTGTACTAAATGGTTTATTCTCCTCCCAAGATGAGTACTCTTGAATTTGTGTACTAGGTGGTAATTGAGTATTTACTGTAACCTCATCTATTTGTTCTCCCGCTGCTTTAAATGTTGGTGTCTCATCAGTTATTAACCTGTTAGAATCCTTTACATCCATTCCCGAATATAGTTCAAGAGGAACTTTCACCCTAGACAGAATAACTGTTGAGGATTTTTTTACAGAACTCCCTGTTTTCACCCCATCAGAGTAATTAATACTTCCTGTTGATTTTTGGCTACATACAGATTGTGATTCTATTTTTATGGTTGAAGATGGACAAACAAACTGATTTGCTGTTGCACTAGCAGCTAAAACAACTTCTTTGGTCTCTTCTATTTCTCCTACATCTTCAATCTCAAAAGTATCAATTACATTTCTTTGCTCTGTTGTTTCCTGTTTTGAAACTATTTCAATACCTGTAATTTCTTTCTCTTTCCTTAAAATATCTACAGCATAAACAATAAGTAAACACATAAAAGACATTAGAAAAAGAATACCAACGGGTTTTAATTTTTCAAATACCTTTCTGAACATAACTAATTTAAAGAATTATCTAATTTAATATTCCATAATCAAGTAAGAGATTAATCTTCCCCGTACTACCTTCTCCTAATTTACTAATATCTAATTGTATATCATCTAATGAAAGATTAAAATCATACTTACTATCAATAGCACCTAATACATAAATCTGAAGTATATCAGAATCTGAGAAAGAGAAATAAGAAGAACCATCTTGGCTTCTAACATCTCCAAAAACTAATTCCCATGTACCATTAGAATCTGGTAATACAGATAGAAATGCTGAACTACCAGAAGTTCCTAATTCGTCGTTATCTACTACCTTTGCAATTAATACCCAATCTGATAAATCAGAAGTGTTAATAATCTTCCCAACCTTTGATTCTAGTGGTGGAGCAGAGGATAGTGTTGAATATGTTTTAATTGTATACTTTGCACCATCGTTATCATAGACATCATCTCCAGAATATACTTGAAAGTAGTAAGTTGTATCAGGTTCTAACCTACCAGTTTCAACATAGTGAGAGTAATACTCTCCTTTTTCAGATAAACTATCTCTTAAATCTATAATCTCATCATTCATTTCTGCTTTACTTGTACCATACTTAATATACCCTTCTTCTTTCTTTGATGATCTCCAAGATATAACAGCGTATGTATCTGTAAGATTCGTAATTGTAACAGTATCTTCTCCTGTATCTAAGTCTACAGTACCAGAACTTCCTACTAAACTTTCCCATACAACATCCTGTTTTACAGTATATGTTTTAGGCTGAACTGGAATAACTGGTGTCTGAGGTTGCACAGGTTCCTCGGGTGTTTCTGGCTCAACTGGTACAACAATCTCCTGAGTATTACCTAAATCGACTACACTTGGGAGATACTCTGATAACCATCCTTCTTCAACAGTTTCCATTTGAATATCATTAATTAATTTCCCATCACTATCAAATAATACAGAATATTTACCCTCTAAAATTCCTCCTTTATCTATACCACTTCTGGCAAATACGATAAGCTCTGTATCATCTGTAGTTTGAAGTAAACTCTTATCATTAATACTTACAAGTGTCGACATAGCCAAAACAAAATTTCCACTAGTAGGAACTTCAGAGGAAGAAGGATATGCACTCTTATCCTTAAACGCTACATATACGATTGCATCATCTGCACCTTCTCCAGTTATAGAACCAAAAACATAACTTGGTGAAATTGGATTCTCAGCTACAGCAGCAGTAGTAAATTTAAATTCAACACTCCCTTTGTTTTTAAATTTTTTACCATCAGAAAGAATTATAAAAGTGTACTCAGTAGACGGTTCTAAACTTTTTAATACAACACTATGGGTAACTCGTTTATCATCTCCGCGGATATCAGTAATTGGACTTTGTTCTGTACCATTGATAACTGTAACTACATAACCATCTGTTTTTTTCTCTGTTACCCAACTTACCGTTAAAGAACTGCTCGTAATGTTTGATACCAAAACATTTTTAGGCGTGGCATCTGATCCAGCACTGGCAAAATATTTAATACCTGTATATACAAGAAATACAGTAGCTGGAATACCAAAAAGTAATATTAAAACTAATATCAACTGTCTCTTCTGATGTGGAGTTAAATTCATCTTTCTATGATACAGTGTACCAATATCAATATCAACGATTACTACCTAGATCTCTTCGAAGTTATACCCTCTATAAAGCCAGAAGCAACACCAACAATTGATGTTATCTTTTTTATAGGCACTATAATGGCCTCATTCACTTGATATACAGTACCTTTAATTGTCCCAACCATCTCTTCAACATCATTAATTATCCCATTCAATGTCTTTAGAGTCTCTTGTGCATCCACAACTATCTTCTTAGTTTCACTTACAGCATTCTTCGATTCTTTAAGTAACATAGCTAATTGATATAGGACAAAACAAATAAAACCTGTTAATAAGGCAATAATTATCATCCAGAATATACTCGGAATAGTATCCATTTTTTAATTTCCTTAATTTAATATATCTTAATTATGCTTTTAATTACACATAAATGTCAAGCTAAATGGTATAATTACGAATGAACAGATTCTTTATAAAACATAAATTAAGTATTGATGATGTAACTCATCTCTCAGATTCGGACAGTGAGTTAGTAATTAATAACTTGAAATTAAATATAGAGGACTTTGTAGAGATAGAAACATACGAATATATATACTTAGCAGTTATTACTGACATATCAAAAAGCTCTGTAGAAATACAAATTGTTGAAGAGATACGAAAGAAAGATTCTAAAGATAGTATAGGGTTAACGATTGTACAATCATTAATAGGGAGTAATAAATTTAACTACTTTCTTGAAAAAGCCATAGAGATAGGAGTAGACAAAGTAATCCCTATTGAATCAAAATACTCTACAGTAAATAGAAATAAAGCTATGAAAGAGCTAGGACTATGGAGAAAGATAGTTAAAGATGCAACAGAGCAATCTAGAAACATCTCTCCAACCTTCATAGATAAACCTATTAAACTTAAGGACTTAATGTTAATTGATACTCCGAACAGAATCTGCCTATCTACAGAGAATACAGACTCAATATCTTTAGAAAAATATTTAGAGAAAATAGATATTACTAAACCAATCGTAGTTGCAATAGGTCCTGAAAAGGGTTGGAGTAGTAGTGATATTAAGATATTTAGAGATTTAAATTTCACCTTTGTAAAACTTAAAGGTAATATATTGAGAACTGAGAGTACTGGGTTAGTTATTGGAAGTATAATTAAATACTTAAAAGGAGAAATATAATGGGAAGAAAAAGAATGAGAAGTAATTTCAAAAAACCAAGATACTTTGAAAGTAAAGATGAGGGTAAATACTTTACTAAAGATGATATTTTCATATCTAGAATGGCTAGTATACTTAGAGTTCCTAGAAACAAAGTTCTAGATATTTTTAATCAAAGAGCTCTTACAACTATTAGATTAAACTCTTTGAAAGGAAACCCCAGAGAGACACTACAAAGATTAAAATCAAGAGGATATGAACTTAAGAGTGTTCCTTGGTCACCCTATACATATATTATTACCAATAGAGATAAGGGAGAGATATCTCAAATAGAGGAATATAGAGAGGGTTTATTTTACATACAAGATCTCTCAAGTATATTAGCAACCTTAATACTTGACCCAAAACCAAATGAAAAAATTCTTGATGTTTGTTCTGCACCAGGTAGTAAAACAACACATATCGCTGATTTAACAAAGAACAAGGCCATTATCTTGGCAAATGATATAGAGGTTAGTCGTACTAATTCACTTCGTAATGTAATAGACCAGTTTGGTGCAACTAGTGCAAAGATAACACTAAGTGATGGTAGAGAGTTTGGTAAAAAATATCCTGATTACTTTGATAAAGTACTTTTAGATGCACCTTGTAGTGGAGAAGGCAGAATATATATGAGAGGCCAAAAACCTTTAAGATTTTGGAGTATAAAAAAAGTAAAATCTTCTACTATGTTACAAAGAGAGTTAATAGAATCTGCCTTTAGAACACTAAAAAGCAATGGAACCCTAGTATACTCTACATGTACATTAGAACCAGATGAGAATGAAGGTGTAATAACTTCACTACTAAAAACCCATAAGAATGCGAAGGTTGTTGATATCGATATTATTAACAGTAATGGATTTAAGGATTACAAAAGGCATATTACAAAAGGTATTACCCACTGGAGTGGGAATGAGTATCATCCATCTGTAGAAAAAAGTATTAGAATCCTTCCATCATCAGAAATGATGGGCTTCTTTATAGCTAAGATAGTTAAAGAGTAATCTTACTTTTTAACCTCTTCCTTAGGTGTATTTACCTGTTTTATACTAAGTTTTAGCTTTCCGTCTCTTTCCTTAGAAACAAGCTTTACCTTAACATCATCACCCTCTTTAAGATATTTTCTAACATCTTTAACAAACTCATCAGTTATTTCGGACACATGAACAAGACCGGATATTCCTGGAGCTATATCTACAAATGCACCGTACTCCATAATAGTTGCAACTTTACCATCGTATATTTCACCAACTACTGGTACTAATCCAAGTTTTTTAACATATGCTAATGCCTTGTCAATAGACTCTTGTTCCATTGCATAGATATTTACAGCACCATTCTCTTCAACTGATATCTCTGCACCTGTTTTTTCTGTTAACTCTCTAATGTTTTTCCCTCCAGGTCCAATTAATTCTCCTATCTTTTCTACAGGTATTTCTGCTCTAGCGACCTTAGGTGCAAATTGAGAGAGCTCTCCTTTTGGTTGAGAGAGAGTGCTCTCCATAACCTCTAATACCTTTAATCTAGCTATTTTTGATTTCTCAAATGTTTCTTTAACAATATCTAGTGTTAATCCACTCATCTTGTTATCCATTTGTACGGCAGTAATTCCATCCTTAGTACCTGTTACTTTGAAATCCATATCACCATAGAAATCTTCAACACCTTGCATATCTGTAAGAATATGGAAAGTCCCATCTTCTTCTGTTACTAAACCACATGCAATACCACCAACCATCTTTTTAATTGGTACACCCGCAGCCATCAATGCTAATGTTGATCCACAAGCTGATGCCATAGAGCTAGAACCGTTTTCACCCTGTACCTCAGACATAACTAGAATTGTATATGGAAATTCATCTACGGATGGAATAACAGGTATCAATGCTTTTTCTGCTAGCATTCCATGTCCGATTGCTCTCCTACTTGGGGATAGTCTAACTCTTTCTGTATCTCCATATGCAAAAGGTAAATCATTGTAGTAATGCATATACCTCTTCTCTTTCTCTCCTAACATATCATCAACTAATTTTGCATCTTTCAATGTACCCAAAGTTGCAATAGAGAGTACCTGTGTAACACCTCTAGTGAAGAGTGCCGAACCATGAACTCTTGGAAGTAAATCTATTTCTGTTGCCATCTCTCGTATCTCATCAAAAGCTCTTCCATCAACTCTCCGATTTTCCTTTGCAACATATTTTCTCATTGCTTTCTTCAGAAGTTTCTCGTAGCCCTCACTCATCATTAATTTTGAATATTTACCCTCAAAATTCTTAAATACCTCTTCTTTGGTTACCTCATGAATATCTTTGTCACCTTTAAGCAAATTCTCAATCAATCTGTCTCCTAAAAATGATGACATCTCCTCTAACATAGTTTCATCTATCTTAAAAGATACATACTCCTTACTAACTTTATCCAACTTCTTTAAGAATTCATTCTGAGCATCTACCCATTTGTTCATCTCAACCAAACTCAATTCCATTGCTTTGATAACATCTGGTTCTGGAATCTCGTAACAACCAGCATCTATCATTGTAAATACTTTTCCATCACCACCCAAAACATAGTTCATCTTGTTACTCTCATCTACATCCTCTAAACTCTTGTAAATTGGCTTTATACTCCCATCAATCATACCCATTCGGACACCAGCAATTGGTCCATCAAATGGTGCATGGGAATTCATTAAAGCGAGAGACGCTGCATTAATTGCTAAAATAACGGGATCGTTCTCTTCATCATATGACATTACTGTCACAATCAAGCTTAAATCATCCCTATAATCATCTGGAAATCTAGATCTAAGTGCTCTATCAATCATTCTTGCTTTAAGTATTGCATCATCACTTGGGAATCTCTCTATCTTTACAAACCTTGAACCACTAATCTTTCCAGAAGCGTAAAACCTCTCTATATACTCAACAGACATTGGGAAGTAATCATTCTCCTGTTTTGCTTTAGAAGTATTTACATTAACCTCTACAACAGTATCACCCATTCTTGCAACAATTGAACTTTCAGATTTTAAGGCAAGCTTTCCTGTTTCAAATGAACACTTCCTACCATCTATCTCAAATTCATAAATTTTTTGATTAAACAACATAAATAAATATATTAAAAATATTAAATATCAAGCTAATTAACTTAGTAGTTATATCAGGATAGGGGAAAAAAAGAAAGTACTTAAAAACCATTTAAATCTTTATCTTCTTTGAGAAAGCATCATATCTCTCAGCTTCGTTCTCTGAAAGATACTGTATTAATCTTCTCCTCTTACCAACCTTCTGAAGTAAACCTCTTCTTGAATGATTATCTTTCTTATGCTCTTTAAGATGTTCACTCAATTTACCAATTTCTTCTGTTAATATGGCAATCTGAACCTCTGGAGAACCAGTATCACCCTCGTGAAGGGCAAAGCTATTTACAATCTTTTGTTTTTCGTCTTTAGATAATGACATATATTCTAGATTATCATCATATATTTGTTTTTACAATAGCACAGTATGATACAAACCCTATTTTATATTATTATAGGATTTATGTCAAACTTTAATTTATCGAGAAACCTTGTAACAGTACAATTCATCTCCCTCGTTACTTTCCACATCGATATCAAGTATTACACCACAATCCTCTCCCTGTTTAACCTCATGTACACTCTCTTTTCCCTTTCTAAGAGATAGAATCTTACCTTCTGCAATTATTTCATCATTACGAACAACATAGCACTTACAATCTCTTTTAAGTATTCCATCCTTAACTCTAGAACCCAATACCTTTGAACCATCAGAAAGTATAAACATCATTTTTATTACAGCATTACCTATCTCTTCTTCAACATGAGAAGGGGTTGATAACATCTCAAGAGCATCTTCTACCTCTTCAACAAGTTTATAGATAATGGAGTATGTTCTAACTAAAACACCACTCTTTTTTGCAATATCTTCAGTTCCCTTCTCTACACCAACCTCAAACCCTAAAAGTATTGCTTTAGATAGTTTAGCCATATCAATATCCCTATTTGTAATATCGCCAACACCCTCTGATACTATTCTAACCGTATATTCATCTTTCTTAACCTTCTCTAATGAGTGTTTTAATGCTTCTAAGGATCCCTGAGATGAACTTTTAACAATAACATTTAAAATTGTATCACCATCTTTCTGCTCTTCATCAAATATTGAACCAAATATATCATCTTCAACAATACTTAAATCCTCCATTGATGCTTCCTCTTTGTACAAAGAAGAGAGTAACTTAGGATCATTCTTTTCTAATATATATACTTCAGAACCTAGAGGTATTAAATTAGATATACCCAATACCTTTCCACCACAACCACATGATAAATCGCAAATATTTTCACCTTCCTCTGATATTATTCCTTTAACCTTCTCAATTACAACTCTCCCATCCTTTTTGTATCCCAACCATGAGCCCTTACATAAATCTCCATTAATTAAAACTAAAGACGATATATTGCCTCTTGTTT
>DAOQBQ010000015.1:0-9581 GCA_035355175.1 Candidatus Dojkabacteria bacterium | reverse complement strand
GTAAAGAAGGAGTGAAATTTGACCAAGGTACTTTAGCATGGGCTGATGGTGTTGTTGGAATATTAAATAACATTGAAAAGAGTTTAGAAGAGATAGGGTTAAAGAAATTTGTGCCTGATAAAGGTAGTAAATTTGATCCTCAATTACATGAAGCAATTACAGTTATTGAGGATAAAGTTCCTGGGGTAATATTTGATGTATTACAACCTGGGTACATATTAGATGATACTGTTATACGACCATCTAGAGTGGTTGTTACTAAGAGTAAATAATTAAATTATTAATATAACTAAAATGAGTAAAATAATAGGAATAGACCTCGGTACTACTAATAGTGCTATGGCATATATGTCTGGTGGTAAACCTAATATAATTGCCAATGCACAGGGTGGCAGATTAACACCATCCATTGTTGCAGTAGATGACAAGGGGGAGACCTTAGTAGGTGCCCCTGCAAAAAATCAAGCAGTAACTAATCCTGAGGGAACCGTCTACTCTGTTAAGAGATTAATAGGTAGGTCTTGGGATGACCCAGAGGTTCAAAGGGATAGAGAGTTACTTCCTTTTGAGATGAGAAAATCTAAAAGTGATGGTGTAGAGGTTAAGATGGGTGATTCTTGGTATACACCTCAAGAGATATCTGCAAAGATTTTGGCTAAAATGAAAAAAGATGCAGAGGAGTTCTTGGGAGAAAAGGTGACTGAAGCAGTTATTACAGTTCCTGCCTACTTTGATGATTCACAAAGACAAGCTACTAAGGATGCAGGTAAGATAGCTGGGTTGGATGTTAAAAGGATTGTAAATGAACCAACAGCTGCTGCACTTGCATATGGTTTAGATAATCATAAGGATGAGAAGATTGCCATATTTGACTTGGGTGGTGGTACATTTGATATCTCTATTCTTGAGATTGGAGATGGTGTATTTGAAGTACTTTCTACAAATGGTGATACACATCTAGGTGGAGATGATTTTGATCAAAAGATTATTGATAAATTAGCTAAAGATTTTAAAGATAGTGAGGGGGTAGATTTGAAAGAAGACAGAACGGCTCTCCAGAGATTAAAGGAAGCTGGTGAGAAAGCTAAGATAGAGCTGTCAACATCTGAGGAAACGGAGATAAATATTCCATATATTACAGCTACATCTAGTGGACCAAAACATCTTAAAGTAAAAATGAGTAGAGCCGATTTAGAGAAACTTACTTCTGATTTAATAGAGAAGACTGTTAAACCATGTGAGAAAGCACTTAAAGATGCAAAGTTAAGTACCGCTGATATAGATCAGGTATTACTAGTAGGTGGTATGACAAGAATGCCAGCTGTAATTAAAAAGGTAAAAGAAATATTTAATAAAGAACCAAATAAAGGTGTAAATCCAGATGAAGTAGTCGCAGTTGGTGCTGCAGTTCAAGGTGGAGTATTAGGTGGCGATGTTAAAGATATTACACTCTTAGATGTAACCCCTCTATCTTTAGGTTTAGAGACTTTAGGTGGTGTTATGACTAAATTAATAGATAGAAATACCACTATACCTGTTGAGAAGAAACAGATATTTAGTACTGCTGCTGATAATCAACCTGGCGTAGAGATACATATATTACAGGGAGAAAGAGAAATGGCAGAGGATAACAAAACATTAGGTAGATTTATACTTGATGGTATTCCCCCTGCACCAAGAGGAATTCCTCAAATAGAGGTTACATTTACAATAGATGCTAATGGTATTTTAAATGTTAATGCTAAAGATTTAGCAACTAACAAAGAACAGAAGATTACAATTACTGCTTCAACTGGCCTTAAAGATGAAGAGATAGAGAAAATGGTTGAAGAAGCTGCGAAACATGCGGATGAGGATAAAAAGAAAAAGGAGAGAGCAGAGAAAAGAAACAATGCAGATTCTTTATGCTTTAGTATAGAAAGACTTCTAAAAGAGAATGGAGATAAGGTAGGAGAGGATGATAAAAAAGAATTGGGGGAGGGAGTAGAAGAGATTAAGAAATTAATTGAGAAAGATGATTTTGATGAAGAAGAAGTCGAGAAAAAAGTAGAAAAATTAAGTGAGAGAATGCAGGATGTAAGCAAAAAAATGTATGAGAAAGCATCAAAAGAATCCTCCGAGAAGAAGGAAGAGAAAGATGACAAAGACGAGAAAAAAGAAGATGATGACAAAGAGGAAGAAGTTAAAGAGGGAGAGGTGGTAGAGGATTAAAATAGAAGGGGGCTTTATGCCCCCTTTATTTTCTGCTAAGATATACTCTGAGATAAATTTAATACTGTCCAGTAATGTCAGAAGAGAAAAATATGTCTTCATCCAATGTCTTTGATATGATATCGAAGTTACAGAGGGTTGTATTTTATATAACTCTTTTTATTATTCCTTGGTTTATTATTCCCCTACCGTATGATTCTACGGAGAAGATAAAGAGTATTCTATTTATCTTTTTATCCTGTTTTGTAATCCTATTGGAGATAATAAAATGGATATGGGATGGTAAGATATCTATTGTTAAATCATCACTTGATAAAATATTTCTTTTAATATTTATCTCTTTTGTAGTATCCACGGTATTTGCAAGAGATTCATGGATGGCTTTTTGGGGATATGATGGTAGATTAGGTACTGGATTGTTTGTAATGATATTTCTATTCCTATTCTTTTATCTATCAAGAGGTTTCTTACAGAAGAAAAAAGAGATTGTAAATGCTGTATTATCTTTATCAATTGGTATATTGGTAATGATAATAGTTAGTATGCTATCTGTCCTAAAGGTTAATGTATTTGGTTGGTTACCCTTTGTTAATAACTTCTTTGTAGTTGGTTTACCATTAACATTTTCTTTCCAAGAGGCGATGTTAATATCTGGTTTATCAGTATTTTTGAATTTATTCTTACTATTGAATTTTATTCAAGAGAAAAAGTATCAAGGAGTTATCTTACCAATAATGGGGCTTTTAATATCGTTTGTATCTTTAACCCTATTTTCTATTAATCAAGGAGCTTTGATACCAATACTGTTCTTAGTAGTGTCTATTCTTGTATGTATATTCCTATGGTTTAAGTTAAGTAAATCTTTGAAAGCTATTCCAGTTTTAGTTTTGATTTTTTCATTACTAGCGGTAGGTTTAAGTATAGGTTTTCAATATCAATCCTTTATTAAATCAATACTAGGGGAATCATTTACAACAATTAATCCAATAAGGTTAGGGGCTGATATATCATGGGTGGTTGCCAGCTCATCAATTGTTAATGATTTCTTAAGAGGGTTAATTGGTTTAGGAAATGATTCTTTTGGTATAGCGTATAACCTATTTAAACCTAATACTGAAGCGATAATTACACTTGGAAATACAACCTTTGTATCTGGGTCAAATGAGATTTTCACAATACTTGCAAATAGAGGATTAATTGGTGTAACAGTTTGGATTATTCTCGGTATTGTATATCTAAGAATAATAATTAAACAGATATCCTCTGGTAAAGATAGTAGCTCTTTAGCATTTCTACTTGCTTTAGCAGGAATGTTCATATTCTTAGGATCTGCTTTTGTACCATTTTCATTCTTAACTTACTTCCTTCTTTTTGTAGCTACCTTAATGTTAGTAATATTTGATAACAAAGAGGGTAGTAATGAAGAATTTCTTGTTAAGTTTTGGGCTGTAAATGTTGGTAAGGTTGGTAAGGATATAAATAAGACAATGGAAAGTGTTAATTGGTTCTTCACTATCGTTGTTACTCTTTTAACAACAGCCGGATTGATATTACTGTTTGTTAAAACAATGAGTGCAGCGTATGTAGTTAGAGCAGAGTCATACAATTTAGAAATGAATGAGAAATACAAGAACGAAACAGATATATCTGCTGATGTAAAAGAAGATTATCTTGAAAGAATGGTAGGATATTATGATAAAGCATTAAAATATGATGTTGCTGATCCTTATGTTAATAGAAAAGCGAGTTTGATATCTACTGAGATAATTAATCTTTTGAGTGAGAAATATTCAGAGGCAAAAGATGATGAAAAAGAAGGGATATTATCCAGTATTACAACTTGGAAGAATACAGCCTTAGATTTATCTAGGAAAGCTATTGAGACATCAAGCTTAACATATGCAAACTGGAATGCTAGAGCTGCAGTGTATATTGGGTTGATAACCGTAGGCCTATCGGATTACAGTCAGGACGCCTTAAATTCTCTTCAGAGTTGTATAAATCTTAATCCGCTAGATTACGATTCATACTACAAAGCAGGTCAGATATATATGGTGAAGGAGGACTATGATAAAGCTTTTGCGGCATTTAGATCTGTACTAAATATTAATGGCCAACATGTTCCATCTTTAGTCCTATCAGCTAGTATCTTAAATGAGAAAGGAGATAAAGAGAATGCGGTTGTATATCTACAGGCAGCTAAAGAGGTCTTAGAATTAAACAAGCTTGACTCTGGAGAGATATATGAAAATATTATTACATCTCTAAAAGAGCTTGGTGCAAATGAAGAGGTAGAACAGATAGATGATATAGAGGAGTTGGATGAAGAAGAAACCAATACAGAACAAGACACTACTCCTGCATCTGAATAGATTTAAAAAGAGTTAAGAAAGAGATATTAAAAGACTCCCACAGTGGGAGTCTTTTTAAATTATCTCTAACAATTTTGTCACTATTTAATAGATATCCAACAAAAAGAATATTCTTGTTTAGGGGATTTTTTTGTTTAATATGATTTACTAATCTCTTGTTTATTAAATACTCATTTCTATCCTCTACAAATAAAGGAAGTAGTGTGGAGTTATGGATTACATCTTTAATATTTAAATAATCAATTAACTTATCTAATAGATAGGTATATGGGGAATATATAGAAGAGATACTTTTTTGTAAGAGTTTATACTCAATATCTTTACTTAAGTACCATCCTGTAAAAAAATGTATCTTAATATCGAAGCATTCATTGTGGGATTCATATCCCATATTTACTTTGTTGCAAATTGGGCAGGAGGGAAGAGTATGTGAGAATTTCTTAATACAGCTATCACAAATATCATTTCCTATCCTTGAACAAAGTATACACTCTTTTGGAAATAGAAAATTTAGAATATCCATATTAGGAGTATAGTAATATTTTGTTAAAAATATTTGAAATATATCATCTTTTCCCTTATTATATTATTCGCTAAATATATATCGAGGAGATAATCTGAAGTAATGAAGAAAAACGGTGTTTTGTCAGTGATGTTTATTCTGTTTCTAACCAAGATATTGGGTTTCTGGAAACTTAGAATCTTTGCTCAACTATTTGGAGCATCACACGAATTAGATATCTTTTGGGCTGCGTTTACAATTCCAGACATTATATTTATGGTTGTAGTTGCAGGTTCAATCAATGCAGCAGTTATTCCTATACTGACAGATGAGTTATATGATAAAGGGAATCAACAATTTAACAAACTCTTTAAACAGCTAACCAGTATATTTTTCCTTCTATGTGCCCTGTTAGTTCTCTTGATATTTATCTTCTCTCCTCAAATAGCTAATTGGGTTGTTAGTAATGAATATGCAAGTAAAGTATTAAATATCGGGTATAGAATTAACCAATCTGATTACACACTTTTTCTGAATTTATTTAGAATAGGTTTAATATCACCTCTCTTTCTTAGTTTAAGCGCTTTTGTTACAGCGTATTTACAAGTAAGAAAGCAATTCTTTATTACGACCCTAGCACCGCTTTTCTACAATCTATCAATGATGATAGGTACATATATTCTGGTCATATTCTTTAAACTGGATGTCATGGGTATCGCTATATCCGCAGTAATAGGTTCTATCATACACCTATTAATTCAAATACCTTCTTTGGTTAAGTACTACAAAGAAACTAACCGTACCATTCTCTCTGTAAAAGAGGTCATAGGTAATAGTAGTATAATTAAGGCTTTTAAATTAGCCCTACCTAGAATGTTTAGTGTGCTTGGAGAGCAGTTTAATACCATTGTTAATACCTTTATCAGTTTTACTCTTACAGCAGGTGCTCTTAGTGCGTATAAATTTGCATTTAGTTTACACCTATTTCCTATAAATATAATTGGAAGTGCAGTTGCACAGGTAGCACTTCCTGATTTAGCAAAACACTCATGTAAAAATGAAGATGGAGAGTTTAAGAAGGTATTAAATGATTCCTTACAGTTATCTTTATACCTAATATTCCCTACTATTGCCGTAATGCTAGTACTAAGATTACCTATTGTTCGTTTGATTTACGGTACAGGAGCATTCGATTGGCAAGATACTCTATTAACAGCCTGGTGTCTTGCCCTATTAACCATATCAATAATGGGTCAAACTATTATGCAGATACTCTTAAGGGCTTTCTATGCGCTTAAAAATACATGGAGACCTTTAATTGCAATTTTATTTGGTATTGTAATTAACCTACTTGGAGCGTATTACATTACAAACTTCTTTAGCCATTACTATGACTGGAGACCGATTTTGGAACAGGTATGGGTTCAGGTCGCTACCGCAAATGGAGAGGGTTTACTACCAGTCATAAAGTCTTTCTTAAAGGATACATCTGTATGGATGACTACTAGAGGAGATTCTACACTTGCAGTCGGCGGTTTAGCCTTAAGTTTAAGTTTGTCATACTTACTTCAAACTATTATCTCTGTATTTATGTTAAACAAAGTTAGAAAGTTACTATCTTGGAAAGAGACTATGTATCCCATCTTACTTAAGATGGTTAATATGTTAGTTATGATAATAGGGATGTATGTTGTATTCAAACTCTTTGATTTTAAATTAGATACTAGTAGAACAATTTATGTATTAATACTTACAGCCGTAACATCTGCATACGGCTTCCTATCATACCTACTTGGATCAAAGGTATTTTCTCCAAAGGAGTATGGTATGGCATTGGATATATTGGGAAAAATAAAGGGAAGGTTTAGAAATGGTACTAATTTAGAGAATTAATATATGAAGAAATTCTTTTTCTCATTACTCATTTTTATTGCTTCTTTACTTTTGATACTCTCAATCATATTAGGATACTTTTTTTTTAGATATAGAGGATGGGAGAAAGAATTTCTCTCTCAGATTAATGAAGAGAATGTAATAGATAGAGAGGTAATTAAGGGTAAGGATTTCAACAAAAAGATTACACAGTTCTCACTCTCTCTTAAAGATGTGGAATCTTTAGAACTTAATGTACAAGAGGTTGGCTCTGTAATTCTTTCTGTATTAGATTCGTATGCTAAGGAGGGTATTAGTATTGAGGAGATGTACATAGTACCATCTGATTCTGTTTGGGATATATATGTAAAAATTAAATATCAAAAATTTTCAGTATGGGTTTCTACTGATGTAAATAAAGATAGTGTGCAGAGTGCACAGGTATATATTAAAGATATTAAGGTAGGACCCTTTTCTGTAAGTATGTTTAATAGTAAATTAGTTAGTACAATTAATACAGGAATTGCCGATTCAATCGTGACTCTAAATGAAAATGGTTTGGTTGGAAGATACATTGAGAACATTGAACTCACTTCTGAGTCTGTAGTAATCAAAGGGTCAATATATTGACATTTATCAGATATCTTCTTAAAATACTTAGCAGTCACTTTTACGAATTGCTAATTAAATTGTTTAAATATACAAATGGCAAAAGATATTAAAATACAACCTTTAGGAAACAGAGTACTGGTTAAACCAGAGGATATTCAAGAAAAGACTCCTGGTGGTCTTGTAATACCACCGAATGCATCTGATGAGAAGAAACCATCATTTGGTAAAGTTGTTAAACTAGGTCAAGGTAAAGATAAAGATGGGAAGGCGTTAAAGTTTGATGTAAAGATTGGTGACATGGTCTACTTTAAAAAGTATGCACCAGAAGAGATAGAAATAAATGGAGAGGAGTTGTATATCCTTGATACTGATGACATATTAGCAGTTTCAAAATAACAAGAAATAAATTTTTACATATACTACTATGGCTAAATCAATAATATATGATGAAGAAGCAAGAAAAGCTTTAAAAGCGGGTGTAGATACTATTGCAGATGCAGTTAAAACTACACTAGGTCCAAAGGGAAGAAATGTAGCTATTGCTAAATCCTTTGGTTCTCAGGTTGTAACAAAGGATGGGGTAACTGTTGCAAAAGAGATAGAGGAGAAAGATCCATTTAAAAATGTTGGTGTAGAAATGCTCAAAGAGGCAGCTAGAAAAGTAAATGACTTAGCTGGTGATGGAACAACTACAGTTACAGTATTAGCCCAAGCGATTGCTAATGCTGGTTTTAGGAATGTTACGGCAGGTTCTAATCCAATATCTTTAAAAAGGGGTTTGGATAAAGGGGTGAGTATTGTTGTTGAAGAGTTGATCAAATCTTCCAAAAAGATTAAGAACCAAGAGGAGATATCTCAGGTAGCAACAATATCTTCAAACAATGATAAAGAGTTAGGAGAGATGATAGGTAAGGTATTTGAGAAGGTTGGTAAGGATGGTGTAATCACTGTTGAAGAGGCAAAGGGTTTTGACGATGAGGTAGAGTATACAGAGGGTATGCAGTTTGACCAAGGATATGTTAGTGCATACTTTGTTACAGATACAGAGACACTAGAAACAGTTATGGATAATCCATATGTATTTGTAACAGATAAAAAGCTTTCTAATTTACAAGATATACAGGCAATTGCAGAAAAGGTTTTATCTGCAGCAGATAGACCATTGGTAATAATAGCGGATGATATAGAGAATCAGGCATTAGCTACATTAGTTGTTAATAAATTAAGAGGTACTCTAAATGTTGTTGCTATTAAAGCACCAGGATTTGGTGATAGAAAGAAAGAGATGCTTAGAGATATTGCAGTAGTAACGGGAGCAGAATTTATATCAGAAGAGGTTGGGAAGACATTAGACTCTGTAAGCCTTACAGACTTAGGTGCTGCTAAGAAGATTATTGTAAGTAAAGAAGAGACAGTTATTGTTGAGGGTAGTGGTAGTGATAAGGATATTAAAAAGAGAGTAAGTGAGATAAAGGCACAGATAGAAAAAACATCTTCTGATTATGATAAAGAGAAATTACAAGAGAGATTAGCAAAGCTATCTGGTGGTGTTGCAGTTGTTAAGGTAGGTGCCGCATCTGAGGTAGAGGCAAAGGAGAAGAAAGCAAGGGTGGAAGATGCTATTAATGCTACTCGTGCAGCTATTGAAGAGGGTGTTGTTGCAGGTGGTGGTCTTGCATATCACAATGCGAAATCTTCTTTAGATAATGTAAAATTTGATGACCCTGATGAGCAGCTAGGATTAGAAATATTAAGAAATGTACTAAGTGAACCATTAAAGCAGATCGCTAAAAATGCAGGAGAAGATGGTGCAGTTGTAGCATCACAGTGTCACGATAATATTGGCTTTAATGCAAAGACAGGTAAATATGTAGATATGATGAAAGAAGGTATTATTGACCCTGTAAAGGTAACTAGGTTAGCTTTGGTAAATGCGGCATCTGTTGCAACTATGCTTATTACAACAGAAGCAGTTGTTGCAGAGATTCCAGAGGAGAAACCACAAACTCCGA
>DAOQBQ010000014.1:0-9711 GCA_035355175.1 Candidatus Dojkabacteria bacterium | reverse complement strand
TGTAAATCCGACTCCTTCGGGATACACTGGTTCAAATCCAGTCCTCTGCATTTCTATCTATCTCATAGTGAGAATATACTCTTTTTATGCTGTATTAATATATCTGTTGTGGTAAATTTTACTTATGAATATCTTAGATTCCGAGTATTTACAAATAGCTTTCGCTTTTATTTCAGCAATAATACTCTTTTTATATGCTATTGATAATCTCAGTAAGGAAATACAGGATCTTGCCACTAATAAATTTAGAGAGTTTCTAGGGAGAGTATCAAGAAATAAATACATTGGAACCCTTTTCGGTTCTATTCTTACAGCAATAATCCAATCAAGTACAGCCGTAAAAGTAATGACTGTATCACTTGTTAATACAGGAGTAATCTCATTTAGTAATAGCTTGGGAATTATTTTTGGAGCAAGTATAGGTACAACTATTACAGCACAATTGGTATTACTAGATTCAACAGTTCTAGCCCCACTACTTATGATTACGGGATTTATGTTAAATATCTTTGGTAAAAAAACAAAATTAATAAGTAAACCACTTTTCTTTCTCGGCTTTTTACTTTTCTCTCTCTCCCTACTCTCTTCTACACTATCACCCCTAAAAGAGAACCCTGATGTAATGCTTTTCTTTTCTAATCTCTCAAACCCAGTAGTAGCGTTTCTTGTTAGTGCAATATTTACCGCCCTAATACATTCTAGCTCCGTAACAACAGGAATAATTGTTATCCTAGCCCAAGGTGGACTAATTCCCATAGAAGTTTCAATACCTATGATTCTTGGTGCCAATTTAGGTACTAGTGTTACAGCTTTCTTGATTTCCTTAAAACTTAATATGTATGCAAAGAGAGTTGGACTTGCTGATTTTCTTTTTGCCGCAATAGGAACTCTCCTCTTTATGATCTTCCTAAGACCCTTTTCTTGGAGCATTGAATACTTCTCTTCAGATCCTGGCGTACAAACGGCACTCGCACATCTCCTCTTTAATGTTTTAAATACTATGATATTTCTCTCCCTTACAAAACCGTTTGAGAAATTAATAACAACACTAGTAAAAGGTACCGAAGAAGAGATACTGTTCAAAACGAAATATCTGAAAAAAGATGATAATGGTAAACCAAGAAAAAGGATAAGAAATATTAAAATGGAAATAGGATATTCGGTTGAGAATACAATTAAGATATATCAAAAAGCCCTCTCTATCTTCTACAACCCAAGCAATTTGTCATTAATGGAGATACATAAATTAGAAACCCTCAATGATTTCTTGGATGAGGAAATAACAAAAAGTATTTTACAATTAACAAAAACTAAACTTAGTCCTAGAGATGCACATAGTACAGTAACCTTGATTAAGATTTCTAATACAATAGAACAACTAGGAGACTCCGCAACTGATTTTTCAGAGGTATTCCAAAGAATGCATAAACTTGGAATGTCTCAAAAAGAAGTTAATATTGAGAACCTAACAGATATTCATAATAGATTAATAGACCTATTCAGAGATATTGAGAAAAATATAATTGATACAAATGAAAGAAAGTTACTAGCTATTAAGATTAAAGAGGAAGAGATAACTGGGATGATTACAGATCATTTTGACGCTCATGTAATTAGGTTACAAAAAGATGCTCAATATGATGGGAATATTTTTGTAGATGCCATATCAATTATTGAATCTAGCGTATACAAAGTAAGAAGTATTCGTAAACTACTATTAAAACAGATACGATCATACGGAGGTTAGTGTTGTATAATTGGATAGTAAATTGATATTTTAAGTTAACATGAATGAAATTATGAGTATCTTGTTTGGATTAATCATTACCGTTGCTCCGATACTTGTAATTGGGATATTAGGATATATAATATGGGTAGTGATAAAAAACAAAAATGGAAAAACAAAACTAAAGCTTTCTTCTAGATCTCTTCTTCAGATATATCTTTACTTAATATCTTTTATTACTCTCATTGTAGCAGTAATAGGAGGGGCATTAGTAATGAAAGTAGCTACATCATATATTTTTAATATCCCATTCTCATACCCTTTACAAAGACCAAATAGCTACTACGAAGAGGATATGAAATTAGATGAACCAATTTCTGAAGATTGCTATGTTGGGAAACCAATCCAATTTTATGATTCCGAGTTCTGTTTTGATCCATCTTTAAGAAAAACAGAACTAATAACAGGTATTACACTTCTAATATCAATGACAATACTCTTTTCGCTTCATCAGTATGCAATACATAAAATTAACCAAAAGCATGAGATAAAAAATTGGTTAGAAAAAACATATACTTTCCTCTCTTTAATTATGTATAGCGTAATTGGAATTGTCACAATACCCCTGTCCATATATTTACTCACTAATTACTTACTCTTTGAACCAAATTCAGATATATATTCGACACCATCAGCACCTGCTATGGTAATCGGAATTACAATATTAACGATTCCTCTATGGGTATATTTTTTGAATAGAACAATGAGGTTAAAAGAGGAATAATTTACAGATTTCTTATATATTGTATAATCATCTCACAAGCTGGATTAGCTCAGACGGTTAGAGCACATTCTTGGTAAGAATGAGGTCCTGAGTTCGACTCTCAGATCCAGCTCCATTTATTCACCTATTAATGAAGATATTTCCTCAGGTATATTATTTGTGTCTACAAAGAAATCGTTGTTGTTCTCTATAACTCCTTCCATAATTAATTCATTTCCTATCTCAGTTAATACTGCATAAGAGAGGTACCCCTTTGTTGATCCAGATATACTATCTGGTTTTACTTCAAAAGGTTTTTCTGCACTGTTTACTACTTCCCCATTTTTAAATCTATCAACAATTTGTGAATTGCTCCCTGATACTACGATAGGTACAAGATAGTGGTTTTTACCATCATTTAAATTAACTTTTCCCCTTTCACTTTGAATAGATATTGCGTAAGGAACAATATCTGCCTCCATATCAGCAACATCTTCAGGAACTTTATACATCAATGGTAAGATTTCTCCAACAACTGGGGGCTTTTCACCTGTATGATGAAGATATGTTACCTCGTCAAATTGACTTCCAGAATATCTTATAAATAAGGGCTCCCCATTCTCTTTTTTTGCAAACATTGATCTATCAACAATAGCTGTAGGATATCCCTCCACCCCAATTGAGAACTCTCTTGGATTGAGTCTAATTGGGTCTTTAAGTAAGAACTCCTTGCCTACTTCCATAGCATTCGTTGGAAGTGGACGCATTGCCTCTACAGTACTCTTTAATTCTTCATCTCTAAAAGGTTGCTTTGGTGTACACGCAGCAACGCCCAAACCAGCTGCAAATATAGCTGTCAATCTTAAAAAATCTCTTCTATTCATCGGATCTTCTACCTTTCTAAATGTATTTACCAAATTTCTCTCTTCGTCACTTATTTCAATCTCTCTTTCTTCTTTAGGTACTTCAATCTCTTCCTGCATTCTTGGCATATTAGAAGATACTTCTGAAACTACCTCTTTAACAATATCTTCATTCTTATTTTCTGAATCACTTCTTACTTCTTCTTTACCTATACCAAATATACCCATATGTATATATTCATAACTTATTCATTCCAGTATACCAAACTAAAAAAGTATGTAAAATATATTTGACCTATTACTAATATTTCAATATAATACTCTGTATTTCCCATACTATCCTATTTTAAATTTGAAATTCCTAGGAAATGGCTAAAGAAAAAAGAGATATTGTAGCTTTAAAATGCGAAGTCTGTAATAACAAGAACTATACTAGCTACAAAAGTAAGAATATGAAGGAGAAACTTGAGAAAAGTAAGTACTGCGGTTACTGTCAGAAACACACGCAGCACAAGGAGACTAAGGTAAAATAATTTATGCTGTTTAACAGTTAGGGGCCCATAGTTTCAACTGGTAAAACAGCGGTCTCCAAAACCGTAGTCCTCCGTTCGAATCGGAGTGGGCCTGTTTAAAAATATGGATCTATTAAGAAGAATTATAAATGAATTAAAACAGACTGAGAAGCTATCAGCAAAACAGCTATTAGCTTTAACAGCGTATACAGTAGTATTCTGTGCTATAATCGCACTCATAATATTGGGTTTTGACCTATTTATGCAGTGGGCATTAGCACAGTTTCTTAAGATATAATTTATAGATATTTAATGGAAGAGAAAAAGAAAAAAACAAATCCAAAAGCGAAGTGGTATGTCCTTAATATTAGGACTGGATATGAGAATAGTATTAAAAAAGAGTTACAACAAAGAATAGAAGCAACTGGGCTTCAGGATAAGATTGAGGAGATATTAGTTCCAACTCAAAAGAAAATCATTGTTAAAAAGGGTAAACAAAATGTAATTGCAGACAAGATATTCCCTGGATATGTCTTAGTCAAGATGGAATTAGACGCCCATTCATGGGATATTGTTAAAAATACAGAAGGTGTTAGAGGTTTTGTTAAAACAGATAAATATCCACGACCACTTCCAGAAAGTGAAGTAAAAGCAATTATGAAGTTCATGGAGGTAGAACAGCCATCATATCAAAGTTCATTCAGTGTAGGGGAGGCAGTAAAAATTATAGATGGTGCATTTGCAGATTTCATTGGTAGTATACAAGAAATTGATAACTCAAAAGGTAAGGTAAAAGTCCTCATATCTTTCCTTGGTAGAGAAGCTCCTGTAGAATTAGATTTTTCTCAGGTAAGTAAACTTTAATATTTTTGATTAACTAATATGGCAAAACCAATAAAAGCGATAATTAAGATAACCATACCAGCTGGACAAGCTACACCAGCTCCTCCAATTGGACCAACTTTGGCACCATACGGAATCTCTACACAGGAGTTCTGTATGCAGTTTAATGAAAGAACTAGAGAGGGTGCAGGTATTTTAACTCCAGCAGTAATAACAATATATGATGATAGATCTTTTGATTTCATTACTAAAACTCCTCCTACATCAGAACTCATTAGAAGAGAGCTAAAGATTAAAAAGGGCTCAGCAAGACCTAATCTTGATAAGGTTGGAAAACTTTCTAAAGAACAGATAGCAAAAATTGTTGAATTAAAGATGCCAGACTTAAATACATCAGACCCACAACAAGCTGCTAAGATAGTTGCTGGAACAGCAAAACAGATGGGTATTGAAACTGAAATATAACCTAAAATAGATAACAAAAATGAAAAGAGGAAAAAAATATACAAAAATAGTTAAAGATTTAGATAGAAATAAAACATACTCTCTGGAGGAAGCTATTAAAGAGGTTAAAAAAACATCTTACAGTAAGTTTGTAGGTAGTTTAGAATTACACTTCGATATTGTTATTCCTAAAGATAAAGATCCTAAATCTATTAAGGGTGCAGTGTCACTCCCCCACTCTACAGATGTTAAGAGTGTAAAAATAGCTGTATTTACTACTCCTGATAAAGAGAAAATAGCTAAAGATGCAGGAGCAGACTTTGTAGGTTTGGATAACCTCATTAAAGATATTAAAGCAAATAGTATTACTTTTGATGTAGCTATTGCGACACCAGCAGTAATGCCAAAGATTGCAGTTCTTGGTAAAGAGTTAGGTCCTAAGGGTCTAATGCCTAATCCTAAAAATGGTACTGTTACCGATGATATAGCTTCTGCAGTAAGTGAATACAAAAAAGGTAAACAAACATTTGCTTGTGATACCTCTGGAGTTATACATATTAAAGCAGGTAAGTTAGATATGGATGATGAGAAACTAATTGAGAATATACATGTAGCTGTATCTGCAGTAGAGGATGTATTAGGAAAACCTTTTAACCAGTCAGTAGTAAGAATGCATATTGCACCAACAATGGGTCCTAGTTACAAAATAGAGTATAAAAAGGCTGAATAGTTAGTAAACTTGCCCAAAGTTTAATTTAACATATTCAATATCATCATGATAGAGAAAGACAACCTTGATACTCCCTATACTTCTACAGAACAGGATTTAATTGAAGCTTTTGAACAATCTCCCGATATTCTTAAAGTTCTTGAAGATAAAGATGGGAGGATATCAATAATACAATCAGATGAAGGCAATGTTGTCCATAATTACATTATTGTAGATTTAAAGTGGTCTAAATCTAAAGATGATACCCCTTTCTACCCTACTTTCAAATGCTCTACTCCTAAAGATTTTCTTGAAATAGATTTTTCTAAAAATGGATATACTGTTAATGTAAAAAACTATAGGGGTAACCCCATATTTGGAATAACAGATAAACAGGAAAGAGTTAAGGAGATAATGGATATTGCCCAAAGAGGAATAAACTTTATACAAATATTTAGAAACATTCCAATAAATAAAAGGAGTGATATTAGAAATAGATATATCAGGAACCTTGATTGTAATATTAATGATACTCCAGAACCGACATTAGACTGTTTAGCTTTGACATCTAGAGCAATAGAATTGGTCAAAAGAGGAGAAATAAAAGAGATCACCAGTAAATAAACCTCGTACCTTGATATAAAGATATATTGAGAATATAATCCCAATTGTGAATAGGTCTACCGAGACCAGATGTTGCTCATTACAAAAGGGAGAATTGAGATGGCAAATATGTGTAGTTATTGCGAGGATACACAATACTGTTGTGACTGTTTAAAAGAACAAGGTAAACTTCGTTCCCACAGTCCGGTTCGTGAAAAGGACAATACCGTTAGAATTTGTGGAGATTCTCTTCATCATAACGGTCGTTCATTCAAGATAATTAAACAGGAAATTGGAAGTCCAAACATTAAAATCTTCACCAAGGAGGGATTACTTTTTTTTATAAGAAGGAAAAACAATAAAATAACTCTTATAAAGACACAAAATCTCAAAGAAAACCAACAGAAACCAGAATGCAAGGAGTGTTATAACATTCTTGTTGGGCCGCCAATACCTCCCCAGTTGTTACAAGATCCTAATTGGTAAAAAAACAAACCTCGGTAAACTTGTTTCACCAGGAGGAAGCTATGCTTCTACATATATCTCATCATTTGAGTATATAAATAGTTTCCTCCTGTAATACCCCTTAAAGTTGAAGTTCATACCCCATAATGATAAAATTATCTTGGTGATAGCTCTCTCACAATATAAGACTCTCTCGGAGGTGCAAAATGACAGGTCCAAACAGTGTATCAAGAGTCCAGCTGAAGAATCAAGGTGAAGACACTGGCTCTAGCTATCGTGATAATCGTGATGGTACAATCCATGTAACCCATTACGAAGGTGATTTAAGAGAAAGTTATGATGTTCCCTATGGGAAAGATGCCGACAACGTAGGAAACAGCATAGGTGACTCATATCACATAACGGAAAATGATTAAATTTCAGAGAGAGCTACACACCTAACTAGGTGCTTACAAACAATTTTTATTATGTAAGCACCTAGTCAATTCAAATATGAAAAAAAAAGAATATTTAAAAATAATTGAAGATTACATCAACTACTTTGCCGAAGATGTCCCTATTGAAGAATTTAGAAGAATACCTTCTGATACAAACAATAATGAGGATATTGTATTAGAAATTCACAAAGGTTTGATTGATAAATGTAAGAAATATCTTAGAAAAGAAGTTAATGCAAAAGAAATTGAAGAGTTTGCTGCTAACCTACTTTTTAAAAAATACAATCCCAACATATTAAGAGAAACTCTTTCAGATAGGGTATATGACTTTCTTATGCTTCTTGATGAATTCCTTTTCTTCCAAAAAAAAGATTCTGTTTAATGTATCCTTTCTCTCTTGACGATAACTATCTCTTCATATATAATCCCCTTAGTATTTTACCTAAGAAACATAGTATAAAAGTAAATCTGTGTGAGGTAAATGTAATTCAATATTAATTAAATATATATTACGATGTCTAAAAGTCGTACTCAAAAAGAAGAGTTGTTAAAAAGATATAAAGACTTGATAGAAAGCAAATCTGGATATCTTTTGGTTAACTCGGATAAAATAGATACAGCTACTGTAACTAAACTTAAGATAGAGTTAAAGAATGTAGGAGCTAATTTCTCTGTTTTAACAAACAGCATATTTAAAATAGCACTACAAGATAGTAAACAACCACTACAAGTACAAGAGTTTGATGGACCAACAGCAATAATATCATTTGATGAAGATCCCACAGAACCAGCTAAACTAGTTAAGAAAGTTCAGAAAGAAATGGAGTTACTCTCTCCTAGAAACGGTGTATATGAAGGAGAGTTTTTAACAGCAGAAAGAGTTATGCAATTAGCAGATATTCCTTCAAGAGAGGTATTACTATCAAGACTTGTTGGTACTATGAATGCACCTCTTACTGGCTTTATGAATGCTCTTACTGGTAATGTAAGGGGCTTAACTATGGTATTAAAAGGTATTTCTGAAAAGAAAGCTTAATATATTTAAATTATTTAATTTACATACAATGGCAGATGAAGTAAAAGATCTTCCTAAATTAACAGATAATGCACAAAAAGTTATTGAAATGGTAGAGAAAATGACCGTTTTAGAACTTGCAGATCTTGTTAAAGTAATGGAGGATAAGTTTGGAGTAAGTGCAGCAGCTCCAGTAGCAGTTGCAACAGCTCCAGCAGAAGCAGCTCCAGAAGTAGAAGAGAAATCTGTATTCAATATTGTTCTTAAGGATGCAGGTTCAAACAAGATCGGTGTAATCAAAGTAGTAAGAGAGATTACAGAGTTAGGTCTTAAAGAAGCAAAAGATCTTGTAGAAGCAGCACCACAGACTGTTAAAGAGGGTGTTAAGAAAGAGGATGCAGAAGCTTTCAAAGCTAAATTTGAAGAGGCTGGTGCTACAGTTGAGTTAGCATAAGCTTTTTAAATAGCTTTTTGATTAAGAGAGTCATTACTATGGCTCTCTTTTCTTTTCATACAACTTTATATATCCTTTTATATACCTTACTTTAATATTACTGCCTAAAATTAAATCCCCTACTTTCATCGACAAATATGGTGCTTTTAAAGTATAATTATAGGTTGTGAATTATAATTTTTTAAATATATATTATGTTAGAAACCTCAAACTTAACACAGTGGATTATTAATCAAGGGATATCTCAAATGGTATTAGAGATAATGATATCTATGTGTATAGTTGCAACAGTTGTAAGTATAGCGAGATATATATTTGGAAATAAAACATACGGTATATATGCACCAATAGTACTTGCAATTGCCTACTCATATACGGGTCTAAGGTATGGACTCGCTATTACCCTTATGGTCATACTTACCTCCCTACTCTCCTACTCTGTCCTTAAGAAGATTAGAATGCACTACATTACCCGTATAGCAACAAACTATATCATCCTATCCATTGTATTAGTATTCTTCTTTATCCTAATAAACAACTTTAGTTTAGGATTGGATAACATGTCTAACATCCCTCCTTTGGCATTCATTTCAATAGCTGCTCTCTCTGACTTTTTTATCAAACAGTATATTCAAAAATCATTAAAGACATCAGTAATGACACTACTAGGGACAATAGTTGTTGCAATAGTAGGATGGTTTGTAATTACAAGAGACATAATATCATCATTTGTATTAAACAATTTATGGATAGTTCCACTACTCGCTGTATTTAATGTGCTACTTGGTATGTTTAAAGGTCTAAGAGTAAAGGACTACTTCAGATTTAGATTAACTGCTAAAGAAGAAAATGATAAATAGCTTCGTAAAACAAAACA
>DAOQBQ010000013.1:0-9926 GCA_035355175.1 Candidatus Dojkabacteria bacterium | reverse complement strand
GTAGGCCTCTTTCTTACTACACTCAATGAGGTTAACACCACTCATATGGTCATACTTTAGACGACCAGCTAGCTTCGCTTTCTGATCCCTTTCCTTAATCAACTCCTTTGCCTCATCACCTTTAAGTTTAATTGCCTCCTCATCTGTAATATATCTAAACTGTGTACCAGAATTAATTGCTGCAGTAGTCATACCTAAGCTATTTAATATATGCCCTGTCCACTCTGCATCTCTTTTAGCAAGGTAATCATTTACAGTAACAAGGTGTGCACCTCTACCTGTTAATGCATAAAGATACAAAGGAAGATTGGCTGCTAACGTTTTACCCTCTCCTGTAAACAGCTCAGCAATCTTGTTATCAAAAAGTACATATCCAGCCATAACTTGAACATCAAAGTGCCTATGATTAGCAACTCTTTTAGATGCTTCTCTTACTACTGCAAATGCCTCAGGAAGTATTTCTTTTAATTTGTTTTTCTCATCTTCTAATATCTTTTTTAATTCAACAGTATTGTATTTATTAAAATCTGTTCTACATGTTTCAAGGTTAACACCTAACTCTTTTCTAAACATTAAGGTTTTATCCCTAAGCTCTACATCTGATAGCTTACTAATATCCTCTTCTAAAGATGATATTTTGTCTACTACCTTTTGTATTTTGTTTATCTGTTTCTCGTTTGAATCAAACAGTCCTTCGAATATATTTTTCATAGCTTCTGATTATATCAGTAATTTAATCTACTAGAAACCGATTTAAGTACTTTTTAATATCCTGTAACTACAATATATGTATGATATTACCAATACTACTCTCTTCTATGTTGCTCTTTACTCCCATATGGACTAGTAAAGAGATATTCTCAAGTTGGACAGATAAAGGGGCGGGGTATGAGTATATATTGGAGGTATATACAGATAGGGAGTTTACAAATCTATACCTTTCTAAAGAGCCTACTACAAAGATATATACATATACCACCTACTATGAAAGTAACCTGTACTTTCAAAGAGTAAAATACTATCCACTTACCTCACCTGAGAGCTATCAGTACTTAGAGTTAGGACAGTTTTACTTAAATTTAGAGTACGGTATTTTAAGTGAAGATATACCTGATATATTTCCTACGCCACCACCTACCCCTTATGAACCTGCTCCGGAACTGGAACCTGAGCCGGAAGAGAATATCTCCGACCCAGTTATAGAAGAATATCTTCCAGAAGACGTTTCAGATATATCAACAGGCAATGTATTTACCCTTTCTCAAAATATAGATTACAGGGAGGATATTAAAACAGATATTCTAAATACCTCTGTGTTAGGAGTAAGTACTCAAAAGGAGAGTGTATGTAACATCTCTTTACTTAAAGATGATAGCTTAAAAGTTAAATCCTGGGATTGTAATACCAATATACAAATATCTAAAGTTACATACCTAGATTGGGAAGAGTACATATCTTTAGAGATACAGGGTACATATCCTCAATATCTTAATGCTCAAATTGCTGTTTATGAGTGTAAGAAGTTTTCTCTTTTTGAGCCAAAAACATGGTTTGGGTGTAAAGAGGTTTTAGTCGATACATACAAAGGAGATATTAAATTAATATATTCTGGGAATATATATGTAGAGGGTAAACCTCAAGTAGGTAGTAACTTTGGATTCATGGATACATCTTTTTACTTAGGGAACAAATTCAAAGAGGATATATCTAAAAAGAAAGTACAGATATATTTAAATATATATTCACAAATTAAGAGTAAAGAGTGGATAGATATACAGTATACAATTAAAAAAGATATTACTCTTCCAGCATTAGAAAAATCTTCTATCTCTAAACCATTCTCTTTCCCATTAGATAGATTGATAGGGGTAACACAGTGGCATGGATGTACACAGTATCAGTGTCCTCATAAAGGAATAGATTTCGGTGCTAGCTTAAATACAGTAATCTCTATTGCGGATGGTACTGTTACAAAGGTTGGGTACGATATGTATGGTGGAGAGTGTAATCAGGGTGGTAACTATGTAATCATTAAACATACCAATGGAATGTACTCTACTTACTTTCATCTTAAATCATACTCTGTTACTACTGGTAGTAAGGTAAGTAAGGGCATAGTAATTGGTATTAGTGGTAATACTGGTAAGAAGAACTGTCAGCCCTTAAAATATCATTTACACTTTGAAACAAGAAATGGTTCTAGTTCCTCTACTCATGTTAATCCTGTTGAATATATTGGTGTAGATTGGAATTTAATTCCTACATTGGGTTACACACAGTATCCTGGGAGATTAACTGGGGATAACCCTCATCCTAATTTTTAGTTTTTTAATATGTTTAAAGAGATTCTTTTTTACATTCTTTCTTTAATATTTCCTAAGCAGGAAGATGTATATATTCAAGAGTATATGTTAGATACTAAGTATATTCCTCAAGAGATTGTATGGATTGATGATATTAATGTATTACTATCTTCATATGGGTATACAGAGATTTTTAATACATACAACAGAAAGAGGAATACCATTGATACATGTAGTAACTGTATATATGGATATGATTTCGGATTCATATATTGTAAATATATTAACAGAGACATATCCAGTATGGATGAGTTTAGTACTACTTTAGAGATATATGATATTAAGAATGTATTACTTTTTTCTAAGGATATCTTTCCTACAGTAGCTCCTACTGTTTGTAAAAGGGAGTATGTAATACTTAAAACTAATGATCCTAATTTAGAGGAAAAAACATATATATTTGATATTAAGAGCAATACCCTTAAGCAACAGAGTAACAAGAAAGAACAGAAAGAGTGGAATTCAAAAGATATGAGTAAGAAGATTGTATTGGGAGATGATTATGTGTTGTGGGTATATATGAGGTAGTATTACTTTAACCCAAGCTTAGCAAACCTATCTATCGTATCTTCTCTATCTACCTTCTGTCCGTTGTACTTTGGTAGTGTAAATGTAAATGTACTACCTTTCCCTATCTCGCTTTGTACATTGATAGTGCCACCCATAAGTCGTATTAAACCGAATGTAATATACAAACCTAAACCTGTTCCTCCTGGTCTTACTATATCTGATTCTAAGTAGTTATCTACTCTATAGAACTTGTTTCCTAATTTAGACATATCTTCTTTAGACATACCTTTTCCTGTGTCTTTTACACTTACAACAATATTGTTATCACCAGAGGTGGCAGATACTTGGATATTTCCTTTGTCTGTATATTTAATAGCGTTACTTATTAAATTATTTAATACCTCTGCTACTCTAATTCTATCTGCATATGCATATGGTAGATTATTTTGGATATTACTATTTAGAGTTATTCCATCTTTAACCTCTTTTTCATGCCCATGTATAGACATCTCTATTTCTTCTTTCATATTTACTTTCTCATGTCTAATTTCTACCTTATTTCCTTCTAACTTAGCAGATGTAAGTAGTGTATTTATTAATCCTATTTCTGTATCTACTGCTTGTTTAATTCTATCTATATACTTACTAAATTCCTGTGGGTTATCTTTAATATATTTTTGTAATAGCTCTACATTTAGTTTAACAACTGTAGCAGGGGTTCTTAGTTCATGTCCCATTATATCTATCATATCTGCTTCTTTTCTTCTTGCTTCTTGTAATTGAGTTACTTTTGTTTGTAATTCTTTTGTTTGATCATTTACTCTTTGTTGAAGGGATTTATTAAACTCTTGAACCTCTTGATACAAAATTGCCCTTCCTATCGACACACTAACATTAGAAACTATCTTTTCTAAAAGTTTAACTTCACTTATACTTAAAGGATATTTATCACCTCTATATCCAAGAAAAATCACACCATCAAACTCTGTTCTACTACTAAAAGGTATGGCAATAGAGATTTCTGACTTCTCCATAGTACTCATAATTGAAAAAAATTTCTGCTCAGAATCTCTTCCCTCTAAAATACTTTTTCTTTTTATTTCATCTGCAATAAAAATCTTATCTAAAGATATGTCACTCCAATGGCGTAATGCTTCGAGGAATTCCACTACCGTTAGGGTTCGGAAATCTTCAAGAAATTCATATTTTATTGAATAATCTTTTTTGTTAAAAAGGATTACTCCTACTTTTTCTATAGAAAATATCTTTTTTATTGTTCTTTTAACATGTATCACAATCCTGTCAACGGTTAATTCTACATTACTCACTTGAGAGAAATTATTCAATATTTCATCATCATTTGTACCAGTTTTAAATACTGTTTTTATGAAAATATTTAGTAGGGGTCTAAAAATAAAACCATAGATTAATATTGCAATCAGAGAGAATAAAACTATTTCAATATATTTATTTGATAAACCAAAATATACTTTTTCATAAAGAAGGATAAAGATAATTCCACTAATAACAATATAAAAAAATATTAATATAAAATGTACACTCTTTTCTAATATTTTCTTTATAGTAAAAAATCTGCTTTTTAAGATAGAGTAAGCAAGTGCTGTAGAGAAAGGAATTGCAAATAAAGGACCATAAACAAAATACTGAGTATCTCCTGTTATTATTGGTAGTCCATAATCTAATATCACCAAAGGTATCATCATTAATAGAGCTCCTAGGATATAAAAATGTACCTGTGCTTTCTCATATCCAACAAATTGCTTACTTTTTTGTAGAAAATACATTGCTATAAGAAAGATTCCTAAAGTATTCGGTATTATATATACCCAATAGCCACTTCCCATTTCTGCTATAGAGATAAACTTTTCTGGATAGTACACAGCAGAGAGAATTACAGAATCCTCAATCATCAAAACATAGGCACTAGGTAAGAGGGAAATGAATATTGGAATAGCATAAAATAAAAAATGCGCTCTTACTTTTCTGGGGAAATAATAGGCAAACATCATTTGGGCAATTAGCATTAGATATGAAGCTAAGTACACCATTTTTAACCAGAAAGTAGCTTCAAATATAACTGGATTATTATATAAATATGTTAGAAATGCCCAAAGCGCGATAGAAGAGACACTAATTGCATATACAATGTTATTAGCATTTTTGTGATTCTTTATTAGAACAAAGATACCCAAAAATATATTTAGAAAAACAATAAAAAGTGTAATTATTCCTATTATATTGATGGGCATTTTATTTTTTCAATATGCTACAAAATTAGTTTCTTGCCTTAACTAAAATTCTTGATCTTCTCAAAACCAATGGATCTTGTTCCTTACAGATTCTCATCATTGTACCACCATCTACTTTTTCTTCTCCATTTTCATATAAATCACTTCCTATCTTTTTCCAGCCAAAACTCTCATATTCCAATGGCACCTCTAGTACTTCTGCCTGTAACCCAGACGAATTAATAGTATCGACCATTACATTATGATAATCAAAGGGGGTGGTCTCAACAACTTTGTTAGCTTCTGATAGTGCCGTCGCTGATTTTATTGCAGCCATTACTTCCGAGAATCTAGCCCTATTAGAATATAGCAGTTTTCCAAGCCATGCATATGTTCTCGCCGCGCCATCACTAATTACTCTATCAATTAAAATCATACCCGTCTCCCTATCTACATTAAAATGGTATCGATGGGGGTAGTTATAAGGAGCTTTAAAAGATGCTTTCTTTTCATATACCTTCCTCAGATTCCTAACTTGAGAATCAAGGATTTGTCTTAAATGATAAAAAACTGGTATTTCAACTTTAATATGAGAATCTAAACCTAAAGCCCCAATGTAAAGACCGTAATCACCAATATTTTCTTTAATATTATTTGTCAATGTCTGTGTAAATTCTCTACTTACATATTGTAAACCATTATCTAAAAGAAGAGCATCAAAATTAATTGGCAATTTGCTTTCTTCTTCCGAAGCAATTAGTGCATCTTCTACTTGCAAAACTATCGTTTTGTCTCTTGAAAAAAGCTCTGCAGGAATAGACCCTTTTACAATATGAATACTATATCTATCATTTTCCGGTAACAATTCATTCCAGACAGAAAAATTCATTGCTGCTATTGCAATTGAATCTGCAGCAATATCCGTTGTAATTAAATTCGCCGAAAGTCCCTTTTCTGCCAATCTTGTCATCAAAGATTTATCTGCAACCGCTGCACCACAAAAATATGACCTTATTTTAAGAATTTTATCAGGCACCTGTTCATTAACATTTTCTAAGTGTTTTACAATTTCATCTGTATAACCAATAATTGGTTCAATTGTATCTGGAATCATTACTCTTCTCAAAACACCCATTACATAAGGTTCCTCATCAGCACCAATTTTCCATGGATCTATTTGAAAACCTACTCTAGACATTTCGCTTTTTAAACCACTTGAAGCAAGAGCTATTAATTCAGAAGTCTTAGGAGACATTGTGTATGGATAATTTGGACCAATATTATTTCTAAAATCAACATCCCAACTTCTATCATACTCATAACATTCTTGTATAAACTGAGGATCTACCTCAACAACATAGCTCTTTTTACCATCTTCAAACTCCTGAGTTACTAGTTTTGTCGCTCCACTAGTTTCTTTCTCTCCATTATTACTCTGAATCCTATTTTCTTTTTCCATCTATTTGTGAACTAATATTATATAATTATGATATTATACTTTTAACGCAATCTTTTGTAAATTAAAATTGTTATTATTATCAAGGATATACTTATCAACATTTTTATATTTTAATCTTTGTGCAGTTGATAATACCACCCTTATATCCTATAATCATTTATCTCAACTCAGAAAGGAGGTGAGTACAATGTTTGCAGTGAAATATTTCACTGAGATGGATTCCACTGGACCAGAAAGCACATCGACAGTGGGAAATGAGTCCGGACAGACTGACTTTGATTAGTTGTCACCGGGCTAGCCATCGGAATGGAGATACAGTAGCTCTCAACATTCTTACATTCATAAAAAAGCTCTGTATCTCCAGCTCTTTCACAATATTTAAGGAGAATAACATGTCCAAAATTCTAGTAATTACTTCATTACCAGACCCCCATATTGAAATTGTTAAGAAACATCTTCCCAAAGGGATATCAATTCAAATTTTTGATCCAAAGGCACTGGCTTTGTCTGGAGAAATAACAATCTCGCAGAAAGGATTTTTAAAGAAGCTTGGAGAAGAAATCCCACTTTCAATTTGGTATCGTAAACCTAAATTTCTTCAAATTGAAGATTTAGAAGGGATGAGTATTCCCAAAGATTATCTCTCATCTATACTTTCACTACATGAAGAAGGATATTCGTTAATTTTTGGAACATATCCTGATTGTCTTTGGGTCTCAAATCCATATGCTATTAAGAAAGCTTCCAATAAGCTTACACAACTCTTAACAGCAGAGAAGTTCGAATTTAAAATCCCTAAAACAATATTTTCTTCCGCACCAGAGGACATTGAAGATTTCAGATCGCAAGTTGGTGATTTAGTAATGAAACCACTTGGCTATATGCAACATTAATACCATCACATCAGAAAATGGATTATGAGGGACTAGGCATAACACCTATGATATTTCAGGAAAGAATTACGAAAGTATTCGATTTGAGGGTTACCGTAATTGGTGAACAAGTATTTGGATGTAAAATAGTCTCAAAAGATTTAGACTGGAGATTATCACAATCAAAAGCTGATACTATTTACACCCCATTCACACTAGAAAACAGCTTTGCTCAGAAATGCATAGAAATGACCAGATACTTGGGTCTCAATTTTGGAGCATTTGACTTTGTAAAGTCCATAGAAGAAGAGATCTTTTTTTTAGAGGTAAATCCAAATGGTCAATGGGGCTTTATTGAAGAAAAAACAGGATTACCTTTATCTAAAGCTATGGCAGAATTACTCGTCTGTTCCCCTTAAGTATGCTGGGAGGTAAATAGTTTGATAGAATATATCAAATAGCAATATTTACTTCCCAGCAAGAAACTCTAAATATGAAAAATAAAAAAAATATCACAAATAAAATTCTTAAAATGGCTAAGAGAGAGCAATCTCTTAGAATGAACTACCTTAAGACAAACAGTAAAGAAGATTTTCAAATGGTTAAACATGTTGACAAAATAAATAAGGAAGAATTTAAAAAGATATTTAAAGAAATAGGGTATATTTCTTCTGAGTATGGTAAAGATATCCAATTAGCAGCTTTTCTAATAGTTCAACATATGCCAAAGGAAGACACTTCTTTTATGAAACAGTATCTATCCTTAATGAAAGATGATTTGGGAAATATCAATCCTTTAAATTATGCACAATTGGTTGATAGAGTAAGAATATATGAAGGAAAGAATCAATTATATGGTACACAATTTACTTCTATTGAAGGTAAAAGGGGTAAATACAGATTACATAAGGTATATAATTCAAAAGAGGTAGATAAAAGAAGAAAAGAAATAGGATTAGAACCATTGAAAGAATACATCGAGAAAATATCCAAAGAAAGAAATATAACAATAATTAGATAGAGTGTCTCCCTTACTTTGTTGAGTTAGAAAAATGAGAAACTAAGATTTCTATTTAAGTAATTATACTTCTTCTATCTCAAAAAACCCTAAATTACATTTCCTTTTCTATTTCCTTAAACACTCTTACTGTTTTCTCAACTGTCTCATCCCAAGAGAAATCCTTTGCCCTTTCTTTCCCTTTCTTTATTAATTCATCCCTATACCTATCCTCTGTATATATTTTATACATTACATCTCCTACCTCTTTAGCATTAAGACCATCTACTAATACACCACCATTACCCAGTACCTCTGGATAACATGAACCCCTATGAGCTATTACTGGTGTTCCTGCTCTCATTGCCTCTATTAATGATATTCCAAATCCTTCATACAAAGATAAATGAATAAAAGATATAGAATTACTTAGTAATGGTTTAACATATCTATTTTCATAAAATCCAGTAAATATGACACTATCCTTTAAACCTAAACAAGAAACCCTACTCTTTAATTTCTCAACATTAGGATCTACCTCCTTAGTAAAATTCTTACCAGATATAACTAGGTATGGAGCTCTCTTATCAAATTTCATTTTAACTAAAAACTCCCTATACCCCCTTACAACACCATCACTGTTTTTACTCTTAGCTGGTGTACCACCCAAATATATAAAGTAGCCCCTCTCTTTGTAATCCTTAGGTAATGAACTATCCCATCCTTTAATGTCTTTACTCTCTTCTAACTCTCCATCTAAATGTGTAACAAATATCTTTTCTTTAGGATATTTAGGAAAATATTTTTGGATATCTTTTGCACTCTGTTTTGAATTAGTAAGAATAGCTTTACAGTACTTTACTTTATACAACTCTAACCAGTAAAGTATCTTTTTTATCTGATTTTGAATAAATCCCTTTTCAGAATATATGTTGAAGAGAGGAAGAATCATATCATGTATCATTAATACAGTAGGAATATGTCTAGATGGAATACCTATCCAGAAGTATGGACATAAATATATACTATTCTCCTTTCTAACCTTTTTAATAGCAGGTAATATCTTAGTAAAATATGTAATTACATTCTTGTAATCAGACAACTTTAGTTTCCCCAATCTCTCAATATGAGCACTTTTACCCTTTAAATATGGATCTAATGTAGACTCTCCATCAAACATCAAAAGAGTAATATCTAAATCATAATCATTTATTAACCTCCTAACTACATTCTTAGTATATACTCCTATTCCGTTATACTTAAGTTGATTTTGTGTTGTAGTACAATCAATTATTAAATGCATATACAGATATATTATCAAAATATCTCACCTATATGTAGTTCATTTTTAAATTATTAAATATCTTTACTTAAGAGAAACTCATATTTAAAATTTAGTATGAGAAAAAGAGATACAATTTATGCCTTTATTGATAGCCAGAATCTCAATTACAGCATTCAAAAGGATATTATAAC
>DAOQBQ010000012.1:0-10298 GCA_035355175.1 Candidatus Dojkabacteria bacterium | reverse complement strand
TACTCTACTCTAGTGCAAAGATTAAAAATCCTAATGTAGTTATGGCACTACCAGAGTTTTCTGTATTTACAAGGTTTTTAGAATTCCCAGGTGTAAAAAAAGAAGAACTCAAACAGGCTGTTTACTATGAAGCTAAACAGTATATTCCTGTACCCATAGATGAAGTACAGATGAGTTATGTAATAATAGGATTTAATGAGGAAAGAAACGCCCCAAGAGTATTACTAGTTGCTGCACCAAGGAAAATAGTTGATATATATATGAATGTTGCTGGTTTTGCTAATCTAGATTTAATAGCTATAGAAACAGAATCTGTAGCGATGGGAAGAGCAATGTTTAGAGCAATGAATAAAAAGGATTGTGTAATGTTAGATTTTGGTGCAAACAGTACAGATATGAGTATTATGACTAATGGTGCATTAGTATTCTCTCAAAGTATATCAATAGGGTCTGATTCTTTAACACAGTCTGTTGTTAATAAATTCAATTTCGATTACAACAGGGCTGAAGAGTTTAAAAGAGGTTATGGACTACTACCTAATGTTGCTGAAGGTAAAATATATAGTGCATTAGTACCAATAGTTGAATCTATAATGATAGAGGTAAGAAGAGGTGTAGAGTTTTATAAAAACAAGACGATGTCAGCTCCGCCTATGGAGTATCTATTAAACGGTGATGGTGCCCTACTTCCTGGTTTAACCGAGTATGTATCTAAATCACTAGGGGTTAATGCACAGATAGCTAATCCGTGGTTAAATATAGTAGTAGATAATAAATTTAAGAATCTTATTGCTAAATCAGGATCATCATACTCTGTAGCAATAGGTTTAGCATTAAAAGATGAATAACACAGAGAATACACAACAAAATATTGATACAGTGAATAAAAATAAACAACCTGTTAATCAATCTGTACAGGGATCACCTACCCCACAGCAAGGTAAACCTACTTTGGCTGAACCATTAGGCAATCAGGTAGAAGAGGGTGTAAATTTAATACCCTCTTTAACCAAGGAAGAGAAGGTACATGTAAAAAAGAAGAACACTTTAAATATTGGATCTTTACTGAGTATTATTGTTTTATCAACTATAGCGTTAGGTATTGTCGGTTTTAATATCACTTCTAAAATGCAACTGAATTCCAGCAAAAGTAATTTATCAAGAATTGAGAAAAGTGTTAATACACAAATAGATAAGATAGAATCTAATAACATTATTCTAACTAGGATTGATTTATACCAAACAGTTAAGAAGAATAGTTTCTCACACAAAGAGATAATTGAATTCTTAAATGAAGTATCTGGAAAGGTTTCGGGTATTTCATATAGGAGTATTTCAATATCAGAGGATTTAACTTTTGAGTTGTCAGGTAACTCTCCTGATTTAGAACAGATATCAAGATTATGGTATCTATTCGGAATTAATGAAAGTATTGAGAATATTAACCTTGAATCAGTTGCTAAGAATGAGAACGGTGCTACATTCTCGTTTGAAGGGAAATTAAAATTTGATAGTTTTAAAAGTCAATAATTATGGGATTAATAACTACTAAAGCAAGTAAAAAGAGAGAGGAAGAGTTAGCTCAAATAGCAGAGAAATCTAAAAAGGGAAAGTTAGGTTTTGGTGATTTGATCATACCAATCGCCTCAGGAACCCTATTTATAATTCTCTCGTTTGCAGTATTTGTTCCTATGGTAAAATCCGCTTTTGAATATTTAGATGAAATAAAGGTTACTAAGGAGAAAATTGAGCAATTGGAAAAAGTAAATAAAGAGGTTGCCAAATTAGATGAGGATCAACTTAATGAGGATGTTGTAACTGCAAGAAAGGTTATACCTAAAAAACTACTTGTATCAGATTTAGTCTCATATCTAAATGAATTAGCTACATCACTAGAGTTAAGTATATCTGAGCTATCTTCTGGAGATGCATTAAATGCAGTATCAGGACCTATTGGATATAGTGGAGCGTATGATAATGTTATTAAGTTTTTGGATGATGCACAAAATGTGTCTCCATATATGTTAAGGTTACAAAATGTTGAAATTAGTGCAGTACAAACTGAAGTCGGAGAGGTATGGAATATATCTTTGGATATCAGTGGGTATTATATTGCCGAAGAAGATGAGGAGCCTAGTATATATGCTCCATTTAAATCATACATGGAATATGAAGATATAATACAGGTATTTAAAGATAAAGCGAAGAGTTTAGATTAGATTTCATCTCCTAACATGTCCTCTTCCTGTTCACTCTCATGTGCAACTTTATCATCTTTTAATATTACTCTTACTCTTTTATTACTTCGTATTGCACTTATTGTAATAATATCTCTAATTGAGTTAATAGTTCTTCCCTTTCTTCCAATTATTACCCCCTTATCGTTTTCGTTAACATCTATTGTAAGAATTGTTAATCCAGGAAAATCTACACTCTCTCTCTCATCAACTGAAACATCATCAGGATAGTTTACAATTGATTTAATAATATGCTCTAGTAGCTCTTTCATCTTAAAATGAATTAAATTAAGATCTATTGGGAAATTATACTCTTAGTAGAAAAATTTTACTAGCACTTTTGAAAAAGAGGTTACTCCTCCTTTTTTATTTTCTTTACAGTACTAGGCTTTTTAGAACCTCTTTTTAAGGATTTAAGTAATCCTAATTTTACAAAATATTGAGCTATAGTATCAGAAGGTTGTGCACCTTTAGATAACCAGCTAGCTGCTAACTCTTTATCTATTTCAAAAGTCGTTGGATTTGTCCTAGGGTTATAGTAGCCAATCTCTTCAATACTCTTTCCATCTCTTGGAGATGCACTCTCAATAACCACTACTCTATAATGTGGTTGTCTACTTCTTCCCGTTCTTTTTAATCTTATTTTTAACATAGCAGAGTTATTTTAACAGATGATATATTAATATTCAAGTTTAATCTTTATTATCTTCAATATACCTAACCCCCCTTGAAGCGGCATCCTCTTCTGCTCTCTGTTTACTACTACCTACTCCCTCTCCAATCACTTTGTTATTAATCTTAACAACAACAGTAAATAACTTCTCATGGTCAGGACCCTGTTCATTTGTAACCTCATATATAGGAGTAACTTTATACTTTGCTTGTGCTATCTCTTGTATTTTAGTTTTACTATCTATATCTAATCTGTTCTTAACAATATCTTCCAATTTATTAATTAAAAATCTATATACAAACTCTTTGCTTGCATCGTATCCCTGATCTATATATATTCCGCCAATTAAGGCTTCAAATGTATTTGCGAGGATAAAGTTTTTTGTTCTTCCACCAGTGTCTTCCTCTCCCTTTGATAAATGTACCATATCACCAATACCTAAGGACTTTGCAGTATCAGCTAAACTGTCTGTCTTAACTAAGGCAGACCTAAAACTAGTTAATTCCCCTTCAGGTCTATTTGAGTATTTATTAAATAAATAATCAGATACAACTAACTCAAGCACAGCATCCCCAAGAAATTCTAATCTCTCATTATGAGCCGGGCAATTTTTATTCTCATTTAAATATGACCTATGAGTTAGGGCTTCTATCAAGATATCTTTGTTAACAAAAGAGACTCCTACTCTCTCTTCAAATTCATTTATACTATTCATGTTTGTTTTTTTCATATATAGCTCCTAATACACCATTAACAAATTTACTGCTACTCTCTCCCCCAAACTCTTTAGCTAACTCTATTGCTTCATCTATTGCAACTTTAGGTGGAGTAATCTCTGCAAGAAAGCCCTCATATATTGATATCCTTAATATTTGTAAATCGACTAATTTCATCTGAGATATAGGCCATTGTGGTGCATACCTAGTTATTATCGCATCAATCTCTTCCTGTTTATTTTTAACTCCATCAATAAGATTTTTGTATAAATCCTCATTATAGTTATCAATCTCATCTAATACAGATAACTCTGATACCTCAAAATCTATTATATTATCACTATTTATCTCAAAATCTTTTGAAAAAAGAGATTGTAAAGCTAATTCTCTAGATAGATGTCTTGGATCGTTTGCTTTCTTCATTTATTAAGATTTACTATTTATTACTTTTTAAATCTTTTCCATCTCCGTAGTAACCACAGAACTCACATACAAAATGAGGTCTTTTTGTTTTACCACATTTAGGGCATTTAGACATTTGAGGCTTTGTAAGAAAGTCTTGTGCTCTTCTTCTGTTCTTTCTCCCCTTTGAGATTTTTCTTTTTGGTAATGCTCCCATATATATTTACTCTAGATTAAACCTTGTATTATATTTTAATATATTAATTCTTGCAACAACAAAATTATTACACTATCCACGCTTCTTTAATCTCTATCTCTTGTCCAGAGGTTATCTTACCCTCTACCATCTCTTTTGCGATATTGCCTTCTATATTATCCTGTATATATCTTTTAATAGGTCTTGCACCTAGCCCTGGTTCATTTGTTTTACTTGCAATTAACTGTGGTATTAGATCACTCCATGTTAGTTTAATACTTTTTTCAGATAGTCTTGTTGCTAACTCTTGTAAAAGCAGTTGGGATATTTTAGAAAGATTCTCAATATTATGTGGTTGAAATACTAATACCTTATCAAATCTATTAAGTAGCTCTGGTTTAATAGCTTGTCTTAGTTCAATTAAAGCTCTATCTTTAACCTCTTGCCATGTAACAGCCCTATTACTTAATAAATCCAGTAATATATTACTTCCAATATTACTCGTACATATGATTATACTATGTGTGAAATCTACTGTTTCTCCAAGTGAACTTGTTAATCTACCCTCATCAAAGATTTGAAGGAAAAGATCTAATATCTGGGGATGGGCTTTTTCCATCTCATCAAAGAGTACTACTGTATATGGATTGCTCTTTATTTTATCAATTAAAGATATGGAGACCTTACCTAAGATAGAGGAATCTCCCATACCACCCAAAAATTTATCTACACTAGTGATATCTTTGTATTCAGACATATCTATTCTAATCATGTCAGAAGGGTTACCGAAATACTCCTCTGCTAATACTTTTGATATATGAGTTTTACCAACACCTGTTGGCCCCATGAATAGAAATGAGCCAATTGGTTTATTAGGGTTTCTAATATCTGCTTGTGCTCTCCTTAACGCCTCTACAAGTGCTTGTATAGCTTCTTCCTGACCGACAATCTTCTTTTTCATATTCTCTTCTAATTTCATAAGGTGGGTACTCTGTTGAGGGTTAATACTTCCTATAGGGATACCTTTTTGGTTAGAGAGAACTTTAGATACATGCTCTCCAGTTAAAACAGTAACTCCACTAGCTTGTGCCCAAGAAGCGGCCTCTTCAATTAATCTTACGGCACTACTTGGTAGCTTCCTTTCTTTGTTGTATCTTTGTGCTAATTCAACAGCACTAATTAATGCAGGGAATGTAATATATATTCTAAAGTTACTCTCAAGTTGTGATATCTTTGTTTCAAGTATTTGAAGAGCATCAGATGAAGATATCTCTTTTATCTCAATATTTGTAAAAGATTGTCTTAAAGATTCCATACTGTAGAAATACTTTTTGTAATCAGAGTAATTGACTGTTCCAAGAATTGGGAATTTACTATTTAATATATATGGAAGTAGTATACCTGCTAAAGAGTGACCACTCTCACTTGCTTTAGATGGTATTAACTCTTGCATTTCATCTATAAAGAGGATTACATCTCCAGCGTTTTCTAACTCTTTCATAGCTTTAGATATCAGTAACTCGATATTAGAGTTATTGGAAGCATTAGCTATTAAACCGTTAATATCTAATTGTAAGATTCTTTTATCCTTTATTTGGTCGGGTACATCCCCACTATTAATTCTTTGTGCTATACCCATTACAATGCTTGATTTTCCTACACCTGGTTCTCCTATAAAAAGGGCGTTTCTGTTAGTAACTTTACCAAGCACAGATACCAATGCATCTATTTCATCCTCATGCCCAATACCGTATATATCCCTATCTCTTGATACCACCTCGTTAATGTTTTTGGCAAAGTGACTAAGTATGAATGTATATCCATATACCCACTGTTTTGCTATACCACCCTTTTTGTAATACTCAACATTGGGATTAAAATATTTAGCCCTCTTCTTTTTATTCTGTTCGTAGGATTGATATCTTACTATTTCTCTTAAAATATCTATTGTGGAGTTTTGTGATGTCAGTATAGATTCAAGTACAGGGAATACATTAAAAAGTGCTAGTAACAAATGTTTTGGTTTAATGTCTGTTGAAGAGGTAAGAAGTGCTTCATTTAATGCGTATATGAGTAAACTCCTAATAGCGGTATATGAGTATTTAGGTAATGTATTTTTTGTTACATTGTTTTTCTTAAATACTTCTTCATCAATAATGATACCCGCTCTACTGAATATCTCTTGAACTTCTGGATATACCACTAATTGTGTAAATATATCAGATATTTCAATTTCATTGTTTTTAGTATTACTACATATTACATCTAAGGTCTCTTCATTTACAAAATTTATTGTCTCTAAATGTGCATATCTACCGAATTTAAAACCTGTACTCCTAATCTCTTCTAAATCGTTTAATGGAATTTTCTCTGCTTTCGGTAATCTAATGGGGTGACTTTTATCTTTGTAGTAGTCATGCCAGAGAACAAACACATTAAAAATGGAAAGACCGAAAAGTATATCTGCAATTGGACTTGAAATAAAATCATTTACTATCTGTATCTTCTCCAATACCCCAAGCTGTCTTAGTAAGTATCCAACAGCTATTACTAAACCAGGTATTAGAAATACATTAGCGATTACCCGAATATTGTCATATATCTTTTTATACTTTAAGTAATTAGTAAGTACATTAGATATCTGTGGTGTAGATATACTAAAGAACTGATCTCTTGTAACTAAGAAGAGAGCATCAGATTCCTTAGTTAAAATTGGAAGTTGCTCTGTTATTAACTTAAAGTTGTTACTATCTTTCTCATGATGCCCTATTACTGTTCTGTTTTGCCAACCGTAATCTATTGACATTAGAGTGTAAAGATTGATCTTAATATGAAAAGTATTGTTGCTGGGGGTAAAACTAACCAAAGAACAATTAGAACAAGGTATATTGTGGAAAGAACAAGATATGTGATTAATGCAAATGGTAGATATATTAACTTTATTAAAATACCAAAGACATAACCGATAAAGGAGTAGTCTCTATGCCAGGGTAAAAAGAAATTTTTAAGTAAGAGTGTTAATGAGAGGTTATCATCAGCCAGTACAGATACTCTTTCTAGCATCTTAAGATGCCATACTAGCATCTTAATGTACCACCAATTGAGGAATTCTTTTATAGAGTACCTTAAAATACTTAAGGTAGAATCAATCCTATTCTCGTTTAATAACTGTTGTCCCCCGTTATTTGTTAATGCATTTTTTTGTATCATATCTAAGGCAGTAATACATAACAAGTTTATTGTAAATCAGATATTTTTTCAAGTTTTGGGGTATATGATACAATTATCAGTATGAATATATACAGAACATTTGAAAGACCTATACTTTCTCTCGCACCTATGGAAGAGGTTACAGATACAGTATTTAGACAGGTTGTGGCATCTATACAAAGACCAGATCTTTTTTATACAGAGTTTGTAAATGTAGAGGGTGTTAACTCTCAAGGAAGAGATAAGGTACAACAGAGATTACAGTATGATAAATCTGAGAAGCCAATAATTGCGCAGTTATGGGGAATAGAACCAAATAACTACTACTATGTTTCTAAGTTTGTTAAAGATTTGGGTTTTGATGGTGTAGATATTAATATGGGTTGTTCTGTTAAAAAAGTTGTTTCAAAATACAATGGAAGTGGGATGATGATTGCAGATAGAGGCTATGTTAAAGATGTTATAGATAGTGTAAAAGAAGGAGCAGAAGGGCTTCCTATCTCAATTAAAACAAGATTAGGCTGGGATAGTTATGACTTAGATTGGATTAAGTTTCTGCTTGAACAGAATTTAGATGCTCTCACTATTCATGGTAGAACAGCTACTGGTTTTAGATCTAAGAAGGTACTGTGGAGTAGAATAACGCCTTGTGTTGATTTAAGGAATGAGCTTGGTAAAAAAACACTAATTTTTGGAAATGGAGAGATACAATCTCTTAAACAGGCTAAACTGTATGCAGAGAAATTTAAAGTAGATGGTGTAATGATTGGGAGAGCAGCTATAACGAATCCATGGATATTTAGTGGTAATGAGGGTATTCCTCTTAAAGAATCTTTTGAGATGTTTAAGAAACATATTCTTCTATTTAAAGATACATGGGGAGAAACAAAGGATTTTAATGTATTAAAAAAATTTGTTAAATCATATATATATGGTTTTGTAGGTTCACAAGAGATAAGGGAGGACTTGATGAACACAGGTAGTATTAAAGAGCTACTTTCAAAGGTTGAGGCCTTAACCTAAGTATTAAGGATATCTTTATTTCATAAGGATTTTTTAGTATAATGTAGTACTAATTTATTGTTAGAAATATTTATGAATGGTAAAGAAGTACTTGAGGGTCCATATCTTGAACAGTATCCAAATGATGAATTAGACAGAGTAAGAACAGAGATATCGGCAATGTTAAATTATGAAGACCCTGAAGGGGTTCCCATTGTTGATTTTAAACTGTATGATACAGATACGCATGTTGTTCATGCTTTTCTTTCAAAAATAGCGAGAGATCAGGATTTACCTGATAAACTATTAAAAAACAGTTTTATTAAAATCTCAGATGAAAGGATGTACCATGAAGTATGTGATTACTGTCAGATATATAACGCTCCACTATCCCCAAAGAGAATTCCAAGAGTATATTTTATTGAATCAGCAGATAGTGCTGTAACAGTTATACCTATTCAATTATTTGATAATCAGGTTAATATTCACATTAGTTTGTTAGAAAACTCTCCCCAATTTATTAAAGATATGTATAAGAATATAGGAAAATTAAAAATGCAAGATATTAAATTTACTAAATTTAAGAATTACAAATAGATGGATAAAGAGATAGAAGGTTATGAGAAAAATGAAATTACATCAGAAGATGTTTTATCAAGTATAAAGTCTATCTCTGATTCAGATTGGGAGAGTGCTCACTACCCTATTATCTCTTATGCACCTAGAAAGCTTTTAGGTTCAGAATATCAAAAAGATGGTAAAAACAACTTAGAATTTTGGAAAGAGGTTCTTAATCCAGAACATTTTTTAAATATTAAAGATTCTACAAAATATAATGCTATACAAGATTTCCTTTTTATACTTCATACATTTAAAAATTCAAATGGAGAGGAGATAATAGTTAAGACTATTACTACTACACCTGAGTTATTTATAGAAGATCCAGGAAATATGATTAACTACAGTAGGCACGGTTTCCCTTGTGAAAATAGAGGGGGTGGGGAGTATCCTACTCTTAATAATTTCTGGAAAGATTTCTATGATAGGTTATCCCCTAATGATATGGATAAATATCCTATACCTACAAAAGATTGGAGAAAGAGACAGATTATTCATTAAATAGTTTTCTTACTCTAGATATCTCTCCTATGAGAAGCTTTTTGTAATCAATAGGAGTTTCAAGATTATTCGTTAGTGGAATAAAAAGTAACTCTGTTTCGATGATATATCTTTTGTATTTATCGGGCTTAAGTAAATGAGTTGCCTGTGTAATACAAGATAAATTCTGTAATCTATCTTCTAATTTAATAATGATAGTTTCTCTATTTGAATTAATTACTCTTTCTAAATATTTACCATTCATTTTCATTTTAATGTCCTCAGAGAGACCAGAAGCATTCTCTTCTTCTGATTTGGTGAGGTTTTTGACTATATTAGTTATCTCATCTCCTACCCTCTTTTTCATATCAGACTCTTTATAATCAGAATCTTCTAATACATCATGAAGTAAGGCAGAACAAAGAAGTACATCTAACTTACTATCATCTTTATATCTATTCAATACGGATATGGCTATTGGATATATATGCTCTTCTAAATATGATGTACCATTATCTCTTAATTGATCTTTATGAGCTGTTTGGGCAATTTCTAATGCAGATATAATTAGGGTGTTACTGTCTTGGGATATCTGTTTCAGTTTTTTTAATAGATCTTCTTGTTTTAACATGTTCAATATTATCAAAATAGACTGATTTTGTTAAATAATTGAAAATATTAGAATATCCTAGATTCTATTTGTGTAGGGAGTAAGAATCCCTTATCCAATTTATCAACTCGTTATCAACTTCTTTTTCCTCCTT
>DAOQBQ010000011.1:0-11373 GCA_035355175.1 Candidatus Dojkabacteria bacterium | reverse complement strand
GAAGTATTGCTACACTAATACTTACTATTAAAAAGATTTTTTTGTTTTTAATAGGACAACTTTTAGGAGTATTCTTCATTTGTTATTTTTTTTAATATTACTTCTTCCTACTTTTTCTTTCTTCATATCTGTATATTAATACTACCCATATACTACCCAACATTATTACAATACCAGCAAAAGATATTACCATATCAAAATATATGGTTCCTAAGTTTGCAATTATTCCTCCAACGATACTAAGTACTGCTGTACAAGCACTTACGATTGTTTCGTATAGGGCGTACTGTCTTCCCTCTCTACCACCATCAACATTTAAAGCAAATAGCTTTCTCCAATTAGTCACATTAAATGCAACTCCTATACCAAAAACAAATTGAAGTAGGTAGTAGTGTATAGGTAGTGATATATATGGATAGAAGATAAAGGGTACTCCCATAAGAAGAATCCCAACAAAGAGTATTAGGATTTCATCTTTATCATTTTTGTATTTATCAGTTATTCTACCAAGTGGTATTTGAAATATTGCTCTTGTTAAAAAGTATATTGCAGTTCCTATTCCTACAAATTGGATAGCATTTTGACCTAATTTTTGAGCTAAATATAACCCTGTTAGTGCAGAGATAATCATATATGTACCCCATGTAAAAACATCTGAAATGGTAAGATATATTACTACTCTATTTAATTTCTTAAAGATTTTTTCTACTTCTTTAAATCTGTGTTGTGGCATTCGCCATAGGAATAAATTGAGTTTTTACATTCTTCAATTGCTTAAGTTTTACTATTAACATTGTAATTGCTATTCCAAGAAGAAGTATCAACAATACAAATATTAATAGCATTGGTATAGACCCGTTTATATCAATAATTGGCGTTTTATCTTCTCCATTAGCGATTTTAGAATCACATAGATCTACAAATGGTTGAAGTACAACATCTAAAGAGCTTTGATTGAGTAATATTCCCTCAATTTTTTCTTTTGCTCTTGAGTAGTAACTTAAGGAGATGTCTGATAAAGCCTCTTCCAATATTTTTCTTTCGGAGTTTATGCCGAAATCAAGTGAGTTAGAGTTTAAGAAATTTTGTAACTCTTCTCCAGAGATTCCCATATTGTAATTACCACTTCCAGAATCTAAACCATAAGTAGCAACACCAATTACATAACCATCAGAATCGATAATTGGCCCTCCACTATTACCATTATCTACTGAGGCATCCACTTGTAGTAAATCAAAAGTACTTGCAGAATTCGGTTTTATGGCACTTATTGTTCCCTTTGTAACTGTTGAGTTAAGAACTGCGGCAGCACCAACCAACTCTTGGTCATCTGCAATTCCAGGGAATCCTACAACATAGATTTCTTGTCCGACAGTATAATTATTTGAATTGACAGGGATAGCGGGATAGTTGATAGGTTCATCTGTTTTAATTAAGGCCAAATCTGATACATCGGACATACCCGTCTCTTCTTCAATGTATGCTTTAATGCCTGAAGATATTTCATTGCTATTTATTAAACTAGCTTTAAAATGACTAGTTGTATTAATAACCTCTATAGTTTCAGGGTCAATTTCAAATACATCACTTCCTTGTACATATATACTACTTTCACCTCTACTTAGAGAGATATATCCTTCTTTTTCAAAAACATAGAGAAGTGTCATATAATAGTCATTTATCTCATCCTCTGATAGAAATCCTGGATTAATCCCCTCTTGTAAGAGTAAAGCAATAAAAGTCTCTTTAAAATCATTCCAGAGATCTTGGCTATAAATTGAGCCTGTTAGAAAATTATCCAATATATTTCCAGATACTACATGTGCGTTTGTTCCAATATAACCTTCTCCATTAACAACAAATCCACTTCCAAATCCAGCACTACAGATATTATATGTTTTACCTTCTACACCAGAGCCTGTCATTTGACTCGAGAACTTCGCGTTTATACACTCTTTTGCAAATATTCTAACAGTTGATGCTTGTCCTAGTATAGTAGCTTTATTAATTGTAACGGATGAATCTCCAAGTACATTATTTGAAGACATACTATAAATATCTGAATTATCAAAAGTAATTCCTTTTAATAATTCTTCAATCTTTGTTTTATCTTCTGCTTGATCTGTATAGTAACGGGTAGTAATGTCAATCTGTTTTTCTGGGCCATCAAGAAATCCAAGATAAATTGTTTCAATAATGGCTGGATCATACCCATAATCATACTGTAAAACTATGTACTCAAACTCAATACCTCCAATAGTCATTGTTTTAATGGCATCTACAATTTCAAAATTGTAATTATTTTGTGTAAAGTAGCTCTTTTTTAGATCGATGTTTTCTTGGAGTTGTTTTTTTCTAGCTTCTGTATCTTTAACCCTATCTAGGTCATAAGCATCGGAGACAGCTATTGTTATAGAAGACAAACTCTCATTTGTACCCTCAAAGGAGAGATGAGTTTCTGTTTGAGTTAAAATACTCCAATTTGATCTGGGGAATTCAACTTTAACTAAACCAGATGCTATCTGTGCTTGTAAGTTTTGAGAAATATCTGAAATGTCAGTACTTATACTATTAAGGATATTCTTAATACCGTTATAAATTGATTCATTCTCTTTTATATTGAAATTTGATATCTGTATGTGGGCAACACTTTGTTCAGAAATTGCTTTATAAACAACAGAGAGAGTTTTTGTTGTTTTCTTTGTATCATCTAATAAAGAAGACTCCTCATATGAAAAGATTAAAGTTTTAACACCATTATCGTCGCTTTCTTCAACAAATTTTAGATTTTGAAAGTAAGAATTTGTTAAATAATATCCCTTTATATCGGTAGTTGGCGTAATTTTTAAATATGCAGATGAAAATAAATTCCAATTAACAGGTGATATATATACAGTTTTAGTTCCTTCTGTTACTGTAAAAAGATTCTCATCATATTGAAGTGTAATTTCTAATGTGGGTGAGAAATACTGTGCGTCATCTTCTTTATCAGAGGAGTAGTTAATAGCCCCCGAAAGTTTATTAGCAATCTCAGGATTAACACCATCAATATTAAAAACAGTTTTCCCTTGTGCTTTCATTTCCTTCGCGTACAGAAATCCGAGAAATCCTATTGCAACAAGCGATAAGGTTGAGATGATTAGAAGAAAAATTATCAAAGGTTTTTTATTCTTCTCCTTAGGTAAGACAGTTTGTTCCTGCATAGCTATAATAAAAAATTTTATTATAAATAATGTACCATCTTAAGAAGTTTAATACAACATTAAATCTTTATGTAATTATTCCACCACCCAGAATATAATTATGTAAATAGAAAACTACAGATTGTCCCTTTGTAACTGCCCTTTGTAAAGAATCAAATTCTACTTTTACATTATTTTCTCCAAATGGAATTAAATTTGCACTTACCTCTTTTGCCCCATACCTAATCTTTACTTTAGCTTTTAAATTAGATTCAAACTTATCAAAATATATCCAATTTAAAGTATTAGCAATTAATTCTTTAGATTGTAAATTTTCATTTGAACCAAGTACTACTCTATTACCTTCTTTATCAATATCTATTACAAACATAGGTTCCCCTGTGTGTACACCTAATCCTCTTCTTTGACCAATCGTATATTTCGAAATACCTTCATGATATCCCAATATATTTCCCTGTGTATCAACTATCTCACCTTTTGGTATTATTTTAGTACCATAGTTTTGAAGAAAACTTCTATAGTTATTGTCTTTAATAAAACAGATTTCTTGACTATCTGGTTCTGATGCACTTAATAGTTTAATTTTTTTTGCAATCTCTCTTACTTCAGATTTTGTATATTTTCCTAATGGAAATATTGTTTTAGAAAGCTGTTCTTGAGACAGGTTATAAAGAAAATAGCTTTGATCCTTATTAATATCTTCACCTTTTTTTAAAAGAAATCTGTTTCCTTTTTTCTCAATATTTGCATAGTGGCCTGTTGCAATATATTCAATATCTAATTCTCTTGCTTTCTGGATTAATCCTTCAAATTTAACATATCTATTACAAATTACACAGGGATTAGGAGTCCTTCCATTCTCATACTCTGAAATGAAGTAATCTAAGACATACTTCTTGAACTCTTTTTCAACATTAAAAGTGTAGTGAGTAATATTTAATTGATTACAGATATCATTAGCCTTTTGAGAATTTTCTAAAACAGTTTTATCTGTTTCTCCATGCCACATTTGTAATGTAACTCCAATTACATCATAGCCTTCTTCTTTTAATAGATAGGCAGCAACAGAGCTATCTACTCCTCCACTCATACCAAGTAAAACTCTTTTCTTACTTTGTTTCATGTTTCTTTCTGTAATCATCTATAGCTGCTTTTACACCTGCTTCTGCTAGATTAGAGCAATGCATTTTTAATGGAGGTAATCCGTCTAGAGCTTCTGCTACCTCTTTATTTGTTATCTTTAATGCTTCATCTAATGTTTTTCCCTTTATTAACTCTGTTACCATACTACTAGTGGCTACAGCGGCACCGCATCCAAATGTTAGGAATTTAATGTCAGTTATTACATTATCCTTAACCTTAATATACATTTTCATAATATCCCCACATCTAGGATTCCCAACCTCTCCAATTCCATCAGCATCTTTTATTTCTCCTACATTTTTTGGATTAAAAAAATGCTCCATAACTTTTTTACTATACTGCTCCATAATGTATTCACTAATTAATTAAAGGTGACATACTTCTTAATTTTTTCACAATATCAGGTAATACACTTAATACATAGTCTATCTCATCTTTTGTATTCTCTTTTGAAAGAGTTAATCTAAGGGAACCGTGAGCAATCTCATGAGGTAAACCAAGTGCTAAAAGTACATGAGATGGTTCTAGAGAGCCAGATGTACATGCAGAGCCACTAGAGGCACATATACCTAGGCTATCTAACATCAAGAGTATAGATTCTCCCTCTATATATTTAAAGCAAAGATTGATATTTCCTGCTAATCTTTTCTCTCTATCACCGTTTAGTATTGTGTCTGGAATATTTTTTAATATGTTATCAATTAAATACTCTCTTAACTCTTTGATATATCTATTTTTCTTCTCAATATTTTCTGTTGCTAAGTCTATAGCTTTTCCCATACCTACAATACTTGCTACATTCTCTGTACCGGCTCTCATGTTTTTCTCCTGTCCACCACCATGTATCATATTTAATATCTTAGTTCCCTTTCTAATATACAAAGCCCCTACTCCTTTTGGTGCATTAAATTTATGCCCAGATATTGAGAGTAAATCTATATTTGACTTCTTTACATCTATCGGAATATTTCCTATTGCTTGTACCGCATCTGTATGAAAATATATACCTTTCTCTTTAGTAATCTTTCCAATCTCTTCTATTGGTTGTACTGTACCTATCTCATTGTTAGCATACATTACGGATACAAGGATGGTATCTTTTCTAATAGCTTTTTTTAAATCTTTTATATCAATTATGCCATTTTGTCTTACAGGTAGGTATGTAATTTCGAAACCGTATTTTTCTAAATATTTACATGTATGAAGTACTGCATGATGTTCCATATTGGTAGTAATGATATGTTTACCTCTATCTTGATTAGCGAAAGCAATACCTTTAATAACCCAGTTATCTGATTCACTACCACCACTTGTAAAAAATATTTCATCACTGTTAGCCCCTAATGCCTTTGCTACCTGTTCTCTTGCTGTTTCAATAGCTTTTCTACTCTCTTGTCCTAGAGCGTATATACTTGAAGGATTACCGTAGTTTTGTTTTAGATATGGAAGCATTGCTTTAAGTACATTGGGATGTACTTTTGTAGTGGCTGCATTATCCATATATATGATTTTGTTCATAGTGAGAATTTTATCATTAATATTGATATTTACCTATATCTTTCTACTATCATATGCCCAGTGTAGGACCGCTTGTCTTTGTTTCTTTCTACACTCTAAATCAAGATATTTACAGTTTTTCTCTATAGCAACAATATGTCTTTGAATAGCTTTCCATCTTTTAATCTGTCTTTCATCTTCTGGAGGTATCCTTCTTCCCATGTAATACCTACAGTACCACTGGAACCATCCTCTTGGATCCTCATGATATATCCAACCTTTCTTTCTCCAGTATGAGAGTGGCATACTTGCGTCTACTTCAAAGTAGTTAAGTGTGATATCTTTTTTTAATGGTGATAGTTTAGCATTAGTAAACCAGTCCCTTGGAAATTCATTCTTACAATCTGTCATATATTTACCACCAAATACGCCCAACTCTAACATTTCTTTGGGAGTAAGTTCTGGTTTAAATTCTGGATCAAAGTTTTTACCAATTGGCTCAACAAGAAAATATACATAATCCTGTTGCATTAAATCGTTTACAATTACTTTTTTTCCCATCTATTTCTTCTTTTGAAAAGCGAATATGTAAAGCATAGGTAGTATCCCTATTGTATTAAAAATTGCTAAACATATAAACCAGGCTTTTTGATTATTTTTTGATGCTTTCCATAGAGCAATTACTTTCCATACATATTCCCATAGAACTATTAAGAGTATTGGAAATGCAGACTCAAAATCAAAGTCCATTTTTGTATATGTTTAATTTATTTTATGGTCTTAATGTTCCTCCAAATACCTGCCATGCAAGTAATGTTTTAGCAACCAAGGACAGTATTATGTAAAAAGTTTCCCCATATAGATAGTTTTTCCATGGTCCAATCTTTTTGTACTGTAAGAACATATTAATAGCGAAGCTATTAAAGAAGATAAAGATACTTACATAAATCCAATATACAAAATCAGGAATATTACCTCCACCAAACTCTCTAGCACCGTATACATATATACCAAATACTATCCATGGAACAATTCCAGCTATACAACCAAGTATAAAGGTTAGCCAGTTAACTTTCTTTTGGCCAGAGTTATGTACCTCCATAGCTAAACCTGTAAGGTTCATTAATGCATCTAGCGTAAATATCATTACCAAACTGGATAAATCATATATTCCAGAAAGGAAACTGATAGCTATCATCATTACACTCGCACTTAGTGCATACTCATACCATCTTACTTTGTTAATACCGAGTTTTAGATTCTCTTCATATCTTTTTCTATACACTGTTGAAATGAATAGATGTGCGAATGCACTCATGAAGAAGAAGATAGCTACAAACCAAGCTATATTAGCCTCTCCTATCTGCTCTGTAGCAGGTAAGAGTTTTTGTAATGATACATCGTATTTTAGATAGTTTATCGTTATTGGAACAACACCTTTCTCTGGGTCACTAATTAGAAGCACGACGACTCCTTGTATGAGATGAAAGAGACCCATGATTAAGTTAAATATTCTTAGCCTTTTGAACTTATCCATTTGTATAGATAGGTATAATATTAATTATTATGAGGGTATCATATTTGACATAAGATGAAAATACCTAGATGTAACTATTCTCTTTAAACCAGGTGTATTGATCAAGTAAAGATTGTTTAGCAGCTCTTGGTTTAAAATTTAAAAATCTTTCTGCTTTCCTATGAGAGATATTAGAATTACTCATTAATGTTTCTATTGAATATGGGGTAATAGAGGACTTATTTGAAAAGAAATTTAAAAGTTTCCCTAACATTATTGCTTTCTCGTACTTTAAAGTTTTAACTATATTATTAATCCCCGTAAACTCTTGAAGTAATTTAAAATACTCTTTCATTGTTATTCTTTCTCCACCAAGAAGGTATAGTTCTTTCTTTTTCCCAAGATTCATAGCTGTAATTATCCCATTAACAACATCTCTGACATCAACGTAGTCATAAGCACCTGGTACTGAGGTTTTAAGTTTGCTCTTTATACTATCTATCATTCCTTGCCCAAAGAAAGATGGCCTAAAATCATATGGTCCAATAACACCAGTTGGACATACAATGACGGAATTTAGATTAGATCTAAGTACCTCTTTTGTTGCTAAGGCTTTTGATTGGTCGTATACACCTCTGGAGCTATCGTTGTCGCACAGTGGTGTCTCCTCTGTTATTATTTCCTCATTTTTAGGGGCTTGAAATGCATGTATAGAGCTTGTGTAGAGTAATCTTTTTACATTTTCCTCTTCACATGCTTGTATGACATTCTTTGTACCTTGAATATTTGTTTCAAATGTAAGATCTTTATTTTTATTCGATATATTAATATTCCCTGCTAAATGAAATACAGCTTTACATCCGGATACGGCTTTTTTAACAGAGTTGTAATCCAAAATATCACCATATATTTTGGAAAAAGGTAAATCTTTAATAGCTGATAAATCAGAAGTCTTTCTAACAAGTATCCTTATCGATTTGTTACTTTTAGATAGCTCTCTTAAAAGAACATTTCCTATTCTCCCTGTTGCACCAGTTATCAGTATCATATATTGATATATACTATCTTTGGACTTTAGGGCTGTCAACTTTCTTTTGGTTTGAGTATTCTAAACCTCTGATTAGATTACGAACAATACTTTCTGAATATTTGTTTTCCGCTATTCTTTCTAAAATATCTGTTTTAAAAAGGAAATTTTTTAATATCTCTTTTGATTTATCCCCCCAATTTTTATCAATATATCCCTCTTTGTATCCTCTATTAAAATATGTGTTTCTAATAGTATTGATAGTTTCAAGACATACCAGAAATCTTGTATTAACATTACCATCTTTATCCAAGATATTTGAATACAAAGGATCTAAATCTACTAAATATATTTGTGAATCATCAAAAGAGAATACAAATTGTATAGGTCTAGCTACATCTGTAAGAAATTTAGGACTTTCTTCTTTAGCAAGATATTTATAAGCCATGTATTCTGAAATGTTTTCTAACCATTTATTCATATTTTTGTAATAAAGGGTTTTATTGTTATCCCAAAGGCCGTTACAATTCTCCATGGGTAAACATTTACCATGGATATACTCTGAGGCAATACATAGTCCTTGTCCTTTTTGTCCTTCTTTTGTATGAATATCAGAAACAAAGAGATGATAGGTTGGGATTTTGAAATCAAACTGTTTCATTTCATCAAGTAAAAGATTAAAGTTATCTTTAATCTCAAAGTATGACTCTTTTGGATATTCTAATCTTCTGTTTTCTTCAAGGGAAGGAGGTCTAATGACAAAATATTCACCATTTCCTGTATACATTTTGATTAATCGTGTATCAATATCCTGGCACTCTGTAAGATACTCAGAGGGTTTTGTTTCTGATGGTATTGAATCAACGATATAGTGTTGTTCTTTCATAGAGATATTTTATCACAAAGTCCTATAGTAATCTATTGTTTTAATATATTTTTTCGTGTATGTTGTAATTAGAAAAATACATGACTTAAAATTCTTGTGGAGAAAGAAAGCTTATTAGATCAAGAAAAATATATAGATGTTGTAAATGAAGTCAATACAATGTATCCCCAGATGCATATATCTTCTCCCTTAGAATATATTGAACCAGATAAATATATCCCAGGTATGAACTCATATGAGAAAAGGTTTGCTAATATATTGCAAACAAGAGGTCTATTTGTATTTAGAGAACCAATTATTGATGGTTTAAGCCATATTCCAGATTTCTTTGTATACAATCCAAGATGTATTCAAGGTAAATTAGTAGAATTAACTTTGTATGATAGCCAATTTAAGAGAATTTCCGCTGATGAAAAAAGTATTCAAAGAAAAAAAAGACAGATAGAGGAGTTTAGAACTTGTGGTATTCCCTTTGTAGCTATATACAGAGAGAATCTTGAAGCTATTAGGAGTCACTGTGATATGTATCTGTTTTAATTGCTTGTAAGAAATTTAAGTGATAGCATTAAGAGTATAAATTTAATATATATCAATATGGGATATACAGATAATATAGAGGATAGGACTCTAGAGAATAGTAATTTTAGAAAAGTCCTATTCACAGGCAAATATATGCAGTTAGTAGTTATGTCACTTAAACCAAGAGAGGATATAGGTGAAGAGGTACATGATACTGTAGATCAGTTTTTTAGAATCGAAGAGGGAGAAGCAAAGGTAGTTATGAATGGTGAAGAAACAATTCTTACTGATGATATGGTAGCTATTGTACCAGCAGGTACACTACATAATGTTATTAATACATCTGATACCAATGATTTAAAACTATACACAATATATGCCCCTGCTAATCATCCTGAGGGTACAATTCATGCAACAAAAGCAGATGCAATGGCTGCAGAGGAGGAACATCATCATTAATTAATGGAATGATATTGAGATTAGAGCAGGTTAAACCTGCTCTTTTTTTTTATTTAAACACAGGTGGTGTTACACCATTTTGATTACTGTATACACTACTCTTCTCTCCCTCTATTCTTGTCGTAAGCAAGGAGAACAGGTAAGTACCTACTCTTTCTCCTTTGTGTAAAACAATATTAAAAAAACCGTTATTCTTTATCTCTAATACAGAGTTTTCACCATTAAAAGGTAATCCATCTAATACCATTGCAGAGATATGTATACTCATACCACATCTAGCGTATGTACTAGTTCCATCTATAAGTGTAAGTACATCTTTATCTGTTTTTATGTTCTCTTTTGTACTACCTAATACAAAATCATTAGGTTTTAATACATAAGGGTTATCTATTAAGGAGTATTTAATATATTCAATATCTTTTGGATTACTACTATCTACTATCTGATACGGTTTAGGAATGAGCAATTCATTACCAAGATGTATTGTAATACCGTTGGGTTCTATACTGTAATCTCCATCTATTACAATCTTACCTCTATCTATATACTCTTTAATTGTTTGATTAGAAAGAAACATATCTGAGCAGTTGTATTTACTAAGTACATATTACAGTATTTTTTAATATTGAAAAAGAGATTCCTTAATTATTCTCATACCTTCCTTTTACTGATATACTTTGTCGATTAATACATATCATTAACAAAAGTGAAACTAATTAAGAAATATATATCTCTAATAGTTACAGTATCAGTACTTATACTCTTTGGAATATATCTGTACAAAAATCCTCAAATCATTAATGAGATTCTATCTACAAATTGGATATATATTGTTTTGATAATGATAATATATCTTGGGGTATTTCTTTTTGAAGGGTTGTTTGTAAAAACATCTTTAAATATATTTGAAAAAAGAATTAAAGTTAAAGAAAGCTTCTTTCTTGCTACTGTATCAAGAATAGGGAACTATTTACTACCAATGAGAGCTGGAGCTGTATTTAGGGCAACATATTTAAAAAAGAAGTATGAATTCCCCTACTCTAATTTTTTATCAACCTTTTACGGTTACTATGTAATATTCTTTTTAACAAACTCTGTTATATCAATTATAATACTTCTTTCT
>DAOQBQ010000010.1:0-12614 GCA_035355175.1 Candidatus Dojkabacteria bacterium | reverse complement strand
TTCAATTCTAATCAGGATTCTAATCCGGGAGATATCGGTATATTTAGAGATAAAAATGGTAGCGAGTACCTAGTTGTAACTGATACAGGTAGTAAATCTGTATATACAATATCCCTGTATGATAAGAAAGTTCAGAGTTTAAATGATAGTAATAAAGTACTTGATAAACCATATAAGGTATATACTCGGGATACTGGTATATTTATTTTAGATTTGGGTAGTGGGATATTAAAAGCTAAAAGTATTTCTGGTGGATTTGAACCGCTTGTTAAACTAAGTGGTTTAAGTATCCAAAATATCGGGGCAGATGATATTTCAGAATTTGCAGTACTAACAATTAATGAGAATGCATATGTACTGGATAGAGCACAAAAAACGCTTTTAAAATCAACTAACTATAGTGGAGGGTACAGTCTATCTGCACCGTATCTTTCTAAAGAGGAGTACGCGAAATCCAATGATGTATTTTCCGATTTAAGTGTATATATACTTGCAGAGGGAGAGAATGGGATATATAGATATGTTGGTACTCAAAGTGGTATGGTAGAAGCACCTATTAATTTAATAGGTATGGATTCTCCAATAAATAATGCCAAATACGGTTATACTATTGATGATATGAATGCAGGTCTATACATATTCGATGAGGGGAGTAGGAGAGTACTTAAGTTTGAGAAGCCAATGGAATCAGGAGAGAAAAGACATCCTAATGAATTACTTCTTCTAAATCAGTATGTTTTTGAAGATAGTGGGGCATGGAAGAGTGTTAAAGATTTTGTTGTAGATTTTAAAGAAGAGAATATGTACATATTAGATGGTACTACAATATGGAAAGTAAGATTGTAGTGATATAATCAGGAATGCAAATATTAAACAAAAAAGGTCTTCACAATTATGAAATATTAGAAAGATTTGAGGTTGGTATTCTTCTCAAAGGAGCAGAAGTAAAATCATTGCGAATGGGTAGGTGTAATTTAGGTGATTCATATGTGAAAGTAATTGGTGGAGAGTTGTGGTTAGTAAATACAGATATACCTAAGTATAAATATGATGGTTCCTCTAATTATGATTCGTTTAGGTCAAGGAAGTTATTGATAAACAAGAAGGAATTGATATACTTACAGAGTAAGATGAAACAGGGTAATCTTACATTGGTTCCTACGAAAATATATTCAAAGGGTGGTATCTTTAAATTAGAGATGGGGTTAGCAAGGGGTAAAAAAAGATTCGAAAAGAAGGCAGAGGAGAGAAAAAAAGATTTAGATAGAGAATTACTTGTAGAAAAAAGAAAATACATGATATAATGTTATAGGTTATGTCAGTAGAAATTAATCAAGAAAAATTAATAGTTCCAACAGAGATAGGGAGTATGACCCCAATTGAAAGTACTCCAGAGATACCTGTTGAGTCAATTCAAAATAACCCAGTAGTTCCCCAAAATAGTGTTACTCCAATACAGAATACCCAGGTAGAGCGAAACACACTTTCTAATAAAGATACTTCCAAGATAGATATTAATGGAGCACAAGATGGTATCGGTTGGTTTGCTCTAATGAATTCAAAAAAAGAGGGTAGCGATATAGAAGTTCTGTAAGTATACTCTCGATTACAATTCCCATATATGATATCCTTTGTATATACTGTTTAATCTGTCCATTCTTTTATGAAAGAATATATATTAACTCAAGTAGGACCTATGCCATCAGATGATATTGTTGTTGGGGATTCCGTAGAGTATCCTAAAGATTCGTATGATGAGTTTACGAACAATGATATTAATATCCCTTGGGGGTGGATATTTTTTACGATAGCAGTAATATCGTTGGGTATTCTTGGTTTCTTGAAAATAAAAGATAGATTAAAAAGAAAAGATAGAAATGAAAAAGCAAAAGAGTGGGTACTATTCGAAGTAAGAGTTCCAAGAGGTAATGAAACAGAGATAGGGGTAGCTGAGAAGATGTTTTCTAACTTAGTAGGTATTGGTGGGAAAGGGAAGGGATTTGCTGAGAAGTTTACAGTAAGTAATAGTGTAAGTTTTGAGATTGTAGGTACTCCTGGTGAGATAAGATTCTTTGTTTACTGCCCAAAGAAATTTGGAGAGCATCTTGAAAAACAAATACTTGGATCATATCAAGATGCAGAGGTGAGAAAGGTTGATGATTACAATATATTTAGTGAGAACTCTAAGGTCGCATTTACTAGATTAGAGTTAGACGAAGAGAGTTACTGTCCAATTAAAGTTGCAACAGATTTCACAGGAGATCCTTTAGCAAATATCTTAAGTACATTAAGTAAGATGTCTAATGGAGAGGGCGCTATGGTTCAGATAGTGATATCTCCTACAGGTAGTACATGGCAGAAGAATGGTTCAGGGTTTGTTAAGAAGGTGGAGAACAATAACTCTGATCCTGAAAAAAAGAAGATGAGTGTAAGTCAGGAGAAATTAGAGGCGATAGGAAAGAAAGTTTCTAAGAACGGTTTCGCTGTAGATATTAGGATAGTTACATCTGCATCTGATGAATCTTTGGCTAAAATGCATTTAGATAATATAGTGGCTGGGTTTGACCAATACAGTAATCCTGGGATTAATAAGTTTAAAAAAATTGATATTAAGGGTAAGAAGAAAGAGAAGGAGTTTATGTATGATGTTGTGTATAGAAGGGCTCGTTTAGAATCTAAAAGTATTTTGAATGTAGAAGAGTTGGCAGCTATATATCATTTTCCAAATAAAGATATTACTACACCAAATATAAACTGGTTACTTGCAAGAGAGATACCAGCGGCTAATGAAGTTAGTTCTGATATTAAATCCAAAGATACAGTATGGGTGGGGAATAATATATTTAGAGGTAAAGTTAAAGCTATATGTTACCAAAGAGATGATAGAAGGAGACATACATATATACTTGGTCAAACAGGTTCAGGTAAATCATGGTTAATGGTAAGAATGTTAATACAGGATATATACAATGGAGATGGTGTCTGTTTTATAGATCCTCATGGAGAAACTGCTGATATGATTTTAGAAAGGATACCTCCAGAGAGAGCGGATGATGTAATATATTTCAATGCTGGGGATTTTGAGAGACCATTTGGTTTAAATATTATGGAGTATTACAATGAGCAGCACAAACATCAGATTGTTAATAGTTTTATTGCACTTCTTTTAAAGATGTTTGACCCTCATAATCAGGGGTATGCAGGCCCTGCATTCCAACAAGCAGTTAGAAATTCTATGCTTACAGCTATGAGCGCAGAGGGATCTACCTTGATAGAGGTTGTTCGTATGTTACAGGACGAGAAGTGGGTACAGGAGAAATGGCTACCTATTGTTAAAGATGAACTTGTAAAGAGATATTGGACTGATCAGGTTGCCAAAACAGATCAGAAGACTAAATCTGAGAGTTTAGGTTACTTTATTTCTAAGTTTGATAAATTTACAACGAATTTAGCTATTAGAAATATTATTGGACAATCTCAATCTTCTTTTGATTTTAGAGAGGTTATGGATAAGGGGAAGATTTTAATTGTGAATCTTTCAAAGGGTGCTATTGGAGACGAGAATATGTCTTTTCTTGGTCTGTTACTTGTTCAGAAATTACTTGCCGCGGCCTTAAGTAGGGAGAATGTTGCACAAGAGGAAAGGAAAGATTTTTTCTTTTATGCTGATGAGTTTCAAAATTTTACTACTGATGAATTCGCATCTATTCTTTCAGAAGCAAGAAAGTATAGATTAAATCTTACTCTTGCGCATCAGTATATTGGTCAATTACCAGAAAATATTAAAAGTGCCGTGTTTGGTAATGTTGGTACACTGTTTATTACAAGATGTAGTAATGAAGATGCTCAGTTTCTTGAGCCACAGTTTGATACATATGTTAAGGCAACAGATATTATTAATCAAAGTTTGGCTCATTACTATGTAAAGATGTTATGTAATAATTCATATCCTGGGCCATTTTCTTTAGATGCTAGATATGGACCAAAATATCCAGAATCTGGTTTTGATATGAAGGTGAACAAAGAGGTAGCATCAATTATTAAAAATACATCAAGATTAAGATACGGTAGGGATGTAAATATTGTAAATATGGATATAAGTAGGAGGGCAGATTTAGATAAGAGGGAGGAAAGTAAACCAGAGGTTCAAGGTGGTTTCCCTCCTATAGATTTTTAAGGATAATAGTGCATAATCCTATTCTTTTTGATAAAATCATCTTGTTTATGGGAGTATAGCTCAGCTGGTTAGAGCGCGGTTCTTATAAAGCCGTGGCCGATGGTTCGAATCCATCTACTCCCATTTCGCTAACTTATAGTGGGAAAGTTTTTTAATTTCTTTTGAGATTATTGTGAAGATTATAAATCTTTAAGATTTCTTTCTGTTTCTGGTTTGTTGTTATCTATTAAGCCAAGATACTTCTCTGTTGTAGATAGTCTTTTGTGTCCAACTAGTTTTGATACTGTTACTAGGCTAACTCCATTCGCTAAGTGGTGTGCAATAAAGGTGTTTCTTAAATCATTTACCTTTGCATTTTTAATACCCGCTTTTTCAAATGCTTTATCTATCGTGGTTCTAATATTCCTAACGAGTAGGGGCCTACCATTTTTTGTCACATATAAAGTATCATCCTCTGTTTCAGGTCTAATATTTATGTATTCATCAATAGCTTTTTTAGCGGATTTATTTATTGGGACCTTTCTTGCAAGATGACTACCAAGTGCTTTAATATACAAAAAGTCTATTCCATCTTTTGATTTTCTAACATCGTCTATAGATAGAGTAGCTAATTCTCCTATTCTAATACCTGTTTGAAGTAAGACTTCTACAATAGAGTAGAGTCGTACATCTACCCTGCTAACATCTCGAAGTGCCCTATACTCCATCTCTGAGAGGACTCTTGGTGGTTTAGTTTCAAATTTAGGATGTGCCAACTTCTCTGCGGGATTGTCTGTGATAATAGAGGTTTCTAGAAGATGTCTATAAAATGTTCTTGTACTATTTATTTTTCTTGAAATACTCTTGGGTGTGTAGTTATTATCCTGTAAGTGTTTTTTATACGCCTCTAAGTCAATAATAGAGGTTTCTTGCATCTTAGTTACTCCCCGTGTTGAAAAGAAATTAAGTAACTGTTCGATGTCTTTTGCATATGCGATAACAGTGGCGTCAGACCTTCCTTTACTGTGTAGTTCATTAGCAAAACTTTCTTGATACTTAGCAAATTGAGGGTTTGATATTCTTTCCAATTTATTAAAAGAATCTAATTTAAAATGACCTAGTATATAAACTATGAGATTATAGCACCCCCCGATATAGAATATCAATAATAAAAACTATAGATTTATTTTGAACAAGTTTTCCTTTTCTGATAATATTTTTGTATGGAAAGAAGAATAAATATAAAGAATAGAGACAGGGTAGTTAAGAGTAGTAGTGGGTTAGAACTATCCAAAATATCTAGTAATTGGTTTTTTAAATTAGTGGCCTTAGCTATTTCCATAGCCCTTTTCTATTCAGTATTTAATTCTGCTAAGATTACAATTCAGAAATTAGAAATTTTAAGAAAGGCAGAACAAGAGGTTGAGGATTTAAGATTAACAAACTTACATTTATCTATAAGTATTAAAGATATGTCTACAGATAGATATTTAGAGAAAGAGGCAAGGGATAGATTAAACTTTGGAGGAGAGGGGGAGGTAGTTTTCGTAATACCTGAGAATTCCTTAGAATTAGCAAAAGGGAGAGTGGAGGAAATATTAAAACCAGAGGAGGGTGAGGTATATGAACAGAGTAGTAATATTTCCGAATGGGTGGATTTCATTCTGTCTGGAGTTTGAAATAGAAGTATATTTCAAGTATAATTGTCCTTGCAATATCGCGGGGTAGAGCAGTGGCAGCTCGTCAGGCTCATAACCTGAAGGTCGTTGGTTCGAATCCAACCCCCGCAACCATTTCTTATACTTTTTTCTTGTATGCAATGTATGGCCAGTTTCGACCTCTTTCCTCTGTATCTAACCCATATCCTTGTACCCACAAATTATCAATCTCAAATCCTAAATAATCTGGCTCTATTTCGACCTCTCTTCTATCCGGTTTTGATAAAAGGGCACAAACTTTTAAGGATTTAGGATTTTTTGGTAGGATACCTTCTTCTATTAACTTCTTCATAGAATTTCCTGTATCGATAATGTCATCAACTACAATGATATTTGCTCCCTCAATTGGGATTGTGTTCAGAAGTGTTACATCCGGATTCCCAGATGACACTTCTCCCTTTTTATAACTAGAAGTTCTTACAAAGTCCATTTTGATATTAGGATGTTTAACTGATCGGAATAGGTCTATAAAGAATGGGGTGGCACCTTTAAGTACACCAATTAAGACAAGTGGGGTGTCAGGATCATCTTCGTAGTCATCTGAAACCTGTTTGGCAATCTCTGAGACCCTTTCTTTAATTTGATCTTCATCAAATAGTATTTCAAAGCTAGGATCTTCTGCTTCTAGTTTTTCAACCATGATTGTTAATTTAAAATTAATCTCTCATTATACCTGCCTTCTAGAATGAAATATATATTTGTGATAGAATTGCTCTGTTGTTTTAATATATTAATGTTTTAGTAATATGCCATTAACAGATCAACCAGTAAAAGGAATGTATATTAAAGAAGAGAATAGGGTATTCTTCTTGCAAGATCGTATGTTAAAAACCCAAGGTAGGCAGGGTGGTTTAGTAATTATGAAACTTAAGGCACTGGATAACGGCCAGGTACTAAGTAAGACTGTTAAATCTGGAACTAAGGTAGAGTATGTTAATCCTGAGACTAAAGAAGTTCAATATCTATATAAGGATGATATGTTTTCCTACTTTATGGATATGGAAACATATGAAACTATAAATATCCCAAGAAGTGTAATAGGGGAGTATATTAATTTTCTCAAAGAGGGGGATAAAGTATTAATATTAATGTATGAGGGAAAGATATTAACTATCAAAGAGAATCCCTCTGTAGTTTTAGAGGTAATTAATGCAGATGAAGCAGTTAAAGGGAATACCGCAAACTCTGCGACAAAGTTAGTAACAGTTGAAACGGGGTATCAATTACAAGTTCCTCTTTTCATCAAAAAGGGTGATAAACTAAAAATAAATACAGAAACGGGTACATACTCTAGCAAGGCAAATTAGGATAAATTCTGGTATAATCTTTATGCATTTCGGTGGGATAGCTCAGTTGGTTAGAGCATGGGATTCATAAACCCAAGGTCGGTGGTTCGATCCCACCTCCCACTACCATTTCATTTCTAAATATTAAGAATATGCCAGAAGAAAAAAAAGAGAGTAAAAATACAGGAGTAAATATAATTAGGATTAGGCCTAAAAAGAAGATGTCCCCCGTTATGAGTATAGTTTTGTTTTTGGTTATGTCTTTCTTTCTTACTTTAGGTATTAATCTTTTCTTAAATCAGAACTCTAAGGGTCAGGAGGTGCCATTAAGTGAAATAGTTTTGTATATCTCTGAAGGAGAGTATGAAGAGGTGATACTTAGGGATGATATGGTCTTAATTTCCCAGGTTAACAAGGTAAAGGGAGAGGATGTTGTTGAAAAAAAGTATGCTTTAATACCTCAGGGTGTTGATTTCTATGGCATATTAGCTGATGCACAAATTGATATTAAGACATTACAGAATGATTTCTACAAACCTAGATTAGGTATTTCTTTTGGTGATATATTGTCATTTCTGTTTTTAGGTGCAGGAGTAGTATTGGTATATATTCTAATCAAAAATATGCAGAAGTCTGGTGGTCAGATTATGGATTTTGGTCAGAGCAAGGCTAGATTACTTTTTGGTAAGAAAACAGGTATTACTTTTGAGGATGTTGCTGGTATAGATGAGGTAAAGGATGAGTTAACTGAGATAGTAGATTTTCTTAAGAATCCAAAAAAGTACTTAAATATTGGTGCAAGAATACCTAAAGGTGTTCTTTTAGCAGGCGCTCCTGGAACAGGTAAGACACTTTTAGCAAGAGCTGTAGCTGGAGAAGCGGGTGTTCCATTCTTCCATACCTCTGGTTCTGAGTTTGAAGAGATGTTAGTTGGTGCAGGTGCATCAAGGGTAAGGGATTTGTTTAATAAGGCAAGAAAGGCAGCTCCATCTATAATATTTGTTGATGAGATAGATGCTGTTGCGAAGAAAAGAGGTACTGTTTTGCACTCTGGTGCAGGTGAGCAAACTCTTAATCAGATATTGGTTGAGATGGATGGTTTAGAGGGTAGAGAGAATGTAATAGTGTTAGCCGCTACAAATAGACCAGATGTATTAGATCCAGCAATTTTAAGACCTGGTAGATTTGATAGGTTAGTAGTTGTTCCTATGCCAGACTATCAGGGTAGGAGAGAGATTATTGGGGTACATGCCAAGAACAAGAAATTTGAGGAGGGTGTTGATTTGGATTTAATTGCAAAAAAAACAATAGGATACTCTGGTGCTGATTTGGAAAATCTATTAAATGAAGCCGCTATTATGGCTGCAAAAGAAGAGAAGAAGAAGATTAATCAGGGTGATCTTTTAGAAGCTTACTTAAAAGTTAAATTAGGAAGAAAAAAGAAAGGAGAGATAGGGGAAGAAGACCTTAAGGTTACAGCATATCACGAAGCGGGTCATGCAATAGTTGCGAAATTCACTAAATATGCAACTCCTGTTGAGCAGGTATCCATTATTCCAAGAGGAATGGCAGGTGGTGTTACAGTATATCTTCCTGAGGATGATAAAAAACATGTGTACAAAGATGAGTTACTTGCAAGTCTTAAGGCAGCATTAGGTGGTAGAGCTGCAGAGGAGCTCTTTATTGGGAGAATTTCTACAGGAGCTTCTGCCGATATAGAGCAAGCAACCTCTACTGCAAAAGAGATGGTTACTCAATGGGGAATGTCCGATAAATTAGGTATGGTTAAATATGGAGATGTTGAGGAAACAAAACATTTAGGCTATACATATGGTGGTGGTAGAGACTTTAGTGAGAAGTACGCTGAGATAATAGATTCGGAAGTTAAGGACTTAATAGACAAATCGTATGCAGACGCAAAGAGGGTCCTTTCTGAGAAAAAAGAGTATGTAGAGAAATTAGTAAAACTTCTTTTTGAAAATGAGGTTGTATCTAAAGAGGAGTTTGAATCTCTTTTTAATGAGTAATTGTAGTAATACGATTTCTTTTGTAAAATATATACATGATAAAGGAATCTCAAAGAGACACATTTCTTGCAATTGATGCTAACGCTATTGTTCATAGAGCTTTTCACGCATACCCATCTACACTTCAGACATCTGAGGGTATTCAGGTAAATGCAGTATACGGATTTACGGTCATGTTACTGGAAGCACTTAAGATATTCGGACCTAAGTATGTCCTTTGTGCAATGGATACTCATGCACCGACCTTTAGACATGAGATATTTACAGAGTACAAAGCAACAAGAAAACCAACAGATCTTTCTTTGATAGATCAGTTTCCATTAGTAGAAGAGATACTTAAAGCATTTAATATCCCAGTTATTAAGAGGGAGGGTTACGAAGCAGACGATATATTAGGTACTATTTCGAAATATGTCTCAGAGGGCCAATGGAGCAAAGAGGATTTGGATTTGTATATACTTAGTGGGGATAGAGATCTTCTTCAATTAATTAATGAAAGAACATATGTATGTTTACCCAATGGAAATTTCAAAAACATTGTAGTATATAACTCGCAGAAAACAAAAGAGAAGTATGGATACTTACCAGAGCAAGTAATTGATTACAAAGCATTGGTAGGAGATCCTTCTGACAATATACCAGGTATAAAAGGGATAGGAGATAAAACAGCCTTACAGCTCTTAGAGAAATATGGGGCCTTAGATGGAATATATAAACATATTAACGAAGTGGAGGGTAGGTCTAGAACACTAATTGCGGAAGGGATAGAGCAGGCAGAGTTTAGTAGAGAGTTAGCAAAGATAGATAGAGATGTTGATGTAAAGGTACACTTAACAGATTGCATACTCAAAGACTTAGATAGAAACCAATTAGATTTTACATTTAGAAAATATGCATTTAAATCCTTAATGAGCAGATTGGATGACATATTTGGTAAAAATATTAAGTCAAAGAATATGTCTCAGTTAGATATGTTTAGTAAAGAGAAAGAAGATATTAAATGGTCTAACAAGGAAGAGGTAAAGAAAGTGATTGAAGAGAGTAAGGAGTTAAGAATTGCATATGTTGGAGAAGAAGAATCATATGATTCCCAATCGTATATATGTATTAGAGGAATCCCAGAAGACAAGAAGGCTATCGATATAATAACTCGGGAAAATGATATAACTAAACTTCTTGATGGGAAAAATACAGTCTTTTATAACTTTGAAGAATTAGTAAGTAAGTCTAATTCTCTATCGATACACAATCTCTCTACTTACTATGATATTGTACTTGCAGAACATATTCTTCACTCAGATAGAAGGGGTCCTAAATTAAAAGATTTTGCTTTCGAATATTCAGCAAAGATATTAAATGAAAAATTATCTTCTTCAGATATGACTTCGATTCTTAATACTATCGAGGAGTCATATTTTAAACAACTTGAAAAAATAGATAGCCTTGAGCTATATGACTATACAAAACAAAGTATAGAGAAATTTCTTAAGGTCTCAGATGGACACCTATTAAGTTCAATAAAGAAGATTGAACTCCCCATATCTGTAATCCTTTCTAAGATGGAAAAAAGAGGCTTTAGTATAGATATGAAGAAGTTGGAAGATATTAAAAAAGACATAGAAAAGGAAATAGTGAGTGTCCAAAAAGAGATATACAGTATAGTGGGACATGAGTTTAATATTAATTCACCTAAACAACTTTCAGATGTACTTTTTAAAGAATTAGGATTACCTAATAAGTCTAAGGGAAGTACAAGAGAATCTGTTCTTGATGGTATGTTAGGAATACATCCAATAATGGAGCAACTACTGTATTTTAGAGAGATATCTAAGGTATTAAATACATATGTAGATCCTTTATATAAAAATAGTAGAGTAGATGATAACGGGACTTATTCTGTTCACACAGATTTCAAACAAACAGGTACAACCTCTGGGAGATTCTCATCCGTAAATCCTAATTTACAGAATCTTCCCCTAGAAGGTGTATGGGCAAAAAGATTAAGAGAGTGTTTTGTAGGAAGAAAGGGATTTAAACTCCTAGGTATGGACTATTCACAAATGGAACTCAGAATTATGGCAGATATATCAAATGACAAACTGTTAACCCAAGACTTTGTAAATGGCCTAGATATTCATACAGCAACAGCAGCAAGAGTATTGAATAAAAAGATGAGTGAGGTTACCCATAAAGAGAGAAGCTTAGGCAAAACTGTTAACTTCGGTATGATATTTGGACAAACCGCATTCGGTCTTTCATCATTGCTTGGTATAGACAGAGAGCTTGCTGGTAAATATATTCATGCATACTTTGATCATTACAAAGGAGTAGAGGAGTATATGAGGAAGATAGAGTATGAAGCGTTTGAGAAAGGATATGTTCAAACTATGTTTGGTACAACAAGGAATATATCGGGTATCAGATCTCAAAACAAAAGAGCACGCAGTGCTGCGGCAAGAGAGGCTATTAATATGCCAATACAGGGTAGTGAAGCAGACATTATGAAATTAGTAATGAGAGATATCTACTCTTTGATTGAGAAAGAGTATCCGAAACAGGCGTATATTTTACTTCAAATCCATGACGAAATAGTTTTTGAAGTAGAGGATTCTGTTATAGAGAAATTTGCAGAAGAGACAAAAAAGATTATGTTAGAGAGAGTGTCTTTAGATGTCCCTTTGGATGTGCATATGTCTATCGGCAGAACACTATCGGAGTTAAAGTAGATATATTTAATTTTTAACATATTAAAAATGTTTAAAAAGATAACCTATCTTCTATCAATGATTCTTGGGATATTTGTAGTATTAAGACTATTTAATAAAAAGGAGCAAGTATTTGAAATTACGAATAAAGAGGATTTAGGTATACCTAAAAAGGAAATACCTAGCAAGATGAATAAAGGAAGCCTAAATAGTAGGCAAAATGACATACTTAAGCTTATGAGTAAGAGAGAGATTCTACTACCTTCCGATATATATCAACTACATCCCAATGTATCAACTAGAACACTAAGAAGAGATATGACATCTTTAGTTGAATTAGGTCTTGTACACCAAGAGGGTAGTACTAGGGATACTAAATATATATTACAAAAATAGTATGTATAAATACTCAGAGCTTTGTACTCTATTTGAAAAATTAGAAAAAACTCAATCAAGAAATGAAATGTCTGATGAATTAGCCCAATTCTTTAAGAGTTGTGATAGCGAAGAGATTGAAATCATCACGTATATGATGCAAGGAAGAGTTGCTCCTATGTTTGTAAATTCGGAGTTTAATTACTCTGAGAAAAGCCTAATACGTCTTCTATCAACATATTTTTCTAAAGATATAGACAGTTTAAGAAAAGAGAGTGGTGATATTGGTGATACCGTTTATGAGATAAAGAAAGGAGAGGAGAATAAAGGGAATAGTTTTGATATAA
>DAOQBQ010000009.1:0-13006 GCA_035355175.1 Candidatus Dojkabacteria bacterium | reverse complement strand
ACATGATGGGAGAAAAAATGAAATTTGATCTTAGTAACGGTTCTATCGGGAATATAGATGAGTATGTAAATGATATTCTTGACCAAGTTAGAAATCGAGGCGGATTATCACAAAAAGAATTAGAGAAGTTTGAAAAGATGTTAAAGAGTTCGACTAGTTTAAAGAGATTAACTAACAACTTTAGTTTCTTTGCTAGAAGTATTGATAAAATTAGGAAGAAATTTACAGATGTTATAGTGAGTAGAAGTAAAGAGCTAAGGCGTCGTTTTGCTGCGAAGTTATTACAAAATTCTAAAATACGAAATTGGTTAATAAAGAGTGGAGGATCAAAGCTACTTGGGCAATGGATAGTAAGTGGAGGTATTAAAACATTGGTTCAATCATTAGTTACAGCTATAGCAGGAGCTGTCGGAATGGTTGGAACCCCTATCGGAAGTATTATAGTTACCGCACTAACATGGATAGCGACTGATTTGTTAATGAGATTACTTAAAATAGTTTTTGAATTCGGGAAATTAATAGCACTTGGAATACTTGCTTTACTATTACTATTTGTCCTTATTGCAGGAAATGCTGTTGGGAAATTTAATAAAAGAAATTATGCATACTCAAATGCAACACCAGGATCTGTAATTTCCTGCTCTTTGTATAATGAAACACCTATAGATCCTGTAAATCCACCTTGGGGACCAGTTGTAATTCCTCCAAGAACATCCCAAGAATGTGTTTTAGGAAGTCAAGGTATACACTGTTCTCAGGGATATATACATGTTGCTGGTTGGAGCCATTCTAGTATGACTAGTGTTATGCCAGTAGACTTAACAAATGTTGAGTATATATATGCTCCCCAATTCTGTGATACTGGAGATTGTAGTATTACTGCTATAAGGGAAATTAACTGTGGTGATGGAACAAATGCAGGAGGGGTTGTTATTCTTGAAGCCAACGACGGTAGTACAACATATACTTTTAAATTACTTCATGTACAACCATTAGCTAATCTAGGAGATAAACTAAGTGGAGGTCAACCAGTTGCAGTTGTTCAAAGTGGCTTAGAGGTTGGTAATTGTTGGACAGGGAAACACTTACATTTAGAAACAAGACAGAATGGTCAGGTAGTTGATCCAATGGAACTTCTTCAAAGCTTTAATTGTAATGTACCTGACGAAACTGGATGTCAAGACTCAAAATAGATCTAGTTTATTATTTTTAGAAATGATTAAAATAAAGAAAAAAACAGTGTTAATTGTAACTTTGGTAACAATTGTAATAGTATTACTCCTTATTATACTTTTTCTTTTTAGGAGGAATAATGAATCTAAATATCCTCAAGAACCAGTAGAATTTACATCTTTATCCCAATCTTCATTGGATTTAGATATAAGTGGACTTAGAAATATCAAATCAAAAGATTTACTTCTTTATTCAACGATTACCAGTGATGGAGAAACTACAGTTCGAGAAATAATGGATAAAATGGGTATATCCTTTTTAGACAAAGATATTACAGGCATAGATCCGAAAGAATGGGATAATGGAAAAGATATTTTTAGATATTATGGTGTTACTGACACATTGGTGTTTCAATTAAGAAATGGTATTAAATTTGAAGAAACGGAAAATGAACTTGAGTCCTTTTTTGAAGAGTATCTCAATGTTAAATATAGTTTTGATATAGTTGATGAAAAAACGACCAATAGTGGAGGGCTTCGGATATATGGAAGAAGATTGATAGGAGAGATTGCTTTGGAGGTAGGATATGGAGATGAATATTCAGACTATTTAGAATTTAATAATAGTGGATATCTAATTGGAGGACAGATTCTTTTAACAGATTTTAATAGTGAAGGGGTATCTCTTCCAACAGTATCTGAAAAATATCTAAAAGAAATGGTAAATAGTGATGTATATCCTAAAGAGACATATCTGAACACCTCTATTCTTACCCAGAGTATAGATTTAAACTACTTAGATGATGCCTGGGGAGAAATCGAAGATAGTGCAAATAATTGTGAAGGTAGTGAACAGGAGGTTGTCTTTATATACAAAAACACCAAACAAAAATACCTAATCCCCATATATAAAATATCTGGTGATTGTGAAGTAGAGTATAAGGATGTTATCTACAATGTACCATCGACATTCTATGTTCTTGCAGCTGATCCAAAGTATATAGTTAAGGAGTAGAAAGATTGTGATACAATATCTATTATGAAAGCTTTAAAATATATATTACTATCTTTTATCTTTTGTTTTACAACTGTTTTGTTTGCATATGCAACAGATATTACTACTAGAGAAAGTATAGGTTTTGACGAGACACTATCAAATAAATCTGATATATATTCATTACCACAAAAGATATATATCTCTCAATTAAATGGTTTTAGTACTGACTTAAATGATGATTCACAATCATGGATTAAACTACTCTACTACTACAGTGTTACCAGATTAAAACTAAATGATATACCGTATAACTACCTAATAGATAGAAGTGGAAATATATATGAAGGGGCACAAGGGGGTATTGGAATAAATCCTGGATTACAAGGAGGAGATGGGGTAGTTTTAATTGGAATTATGGATGATAGTACAACTCTGTCTCCAAGGACATACTCCTCTCTAATCTCTTTCATCGAAGATCTATCTTACAAATACGGAATTAAAAAAGATAATTGGGATTTTGTTGATTTAAAGATTAGTAAAAAAGATAATTCTCTATCATATCTAACATATACTAGCTCTCAAAAAGCCCTAAGAAACTCAGTTTTAAATGCACTAGAGGAGGTAGAATGGAGTAATACTGAGAATCTGAAATACAAGGGTAGTATTGTATCAGTTGAAAATGATAAAGAGGTCGAGATAGGAAAGAGATTAACTGTTAAAGTTAAAATTAAAAATGAAAACGATTTTACATGGTTTGGTGGTTCAACATATATATATGTATCCACAAAAGATTCTGCAGATAGCCCTCACGCTATTAATGGAGTATGGGAGAGTTTTAGTAAACCCACATATATAAAAGGAACATATATAAAGGCGGGCGATACTGGAGAGGTTTCGTTTGAATTAAATGCTAAAAGTAAACCAGGTACATACAAAGAGAGTTACTACTTTATGAAATCGGCCGAGAATACTGTAGAAGGTAGTGAATTTGATGTTGAGTTTACAATAGTAAAGGGTAATAACAAACTGATAGAGATAGTATCCCCAGAGTATGGTTTTGTTAATATTAGAGAGTGTAGATGGTATAGCTGTGCAAAGATTGAGGTCGCAAATGAGGGAGATGTATTTATAACTACAAAGAAAGAAGAGGGTTGGTATGAAATAGTATTTAATGATGGGGTTAAGGGTTGGGTATATCAGAAGTATGCTAGAGAGATATAGTTCATATATTTTCCGCCTTATAACTATCCAACTATATACCTAAATTTCAAGTTAGAATATAATCGATACTGTGATATCCCAAGATATAATTTTCGGAAAACTAAATGAACAGCAGAAAATAGCTGTTGAAACTACAGAAGGACCTCTTTTGGTATTTGCAGGTGCTGGTTCTGGTAAGACAAGGGTAATTACTAATCGTATTGCACACCTAATTACAAACAAGAATGTATCTCCTGGTAATATTATGGCAGTTACATTCACTAAAAAAGCAGCAGGTGAGATGCAGGATAGAGTAACAGGTATCCTTAAGGATTTAGATGTTAATAGTAAAGAGATTCCATTAATAGGGACATTCCATTCTATAGGAGCTCTTTTCCTTAGGCATAACGCTAAAGAGGTAGGTCTTCTACCAAATTTTTCAATATTTGATTCTGATGATTCTGATAATCTAGTAAAAGATATACTAGTGGAACAAGATATTGATATTAAACAGATTAGACCTAAATCAATATCATATTTCATATCAACAGCAAAAAATGAATTAATTGGACCTGATAAATTTTCTCAACACTACGGTGGATATATTGAAGACATTGTTTCTGATATATACCCTTTGTATCAGAAACAGTTACAGGCACAAAACGCTGTAGATTTTGGAGATCTAATATATTTAACTGTTAAACTACTAAATGAGAATAGAAAGGTTTTAGAATCATATCAAGATATATATAGATATATACTAATTGATGAGTATCAAGATACTAATACTGCACAGTATATGTTTGCAAAATTAATGTCGCAAAAATATCAAAATATATGTGTAGTAGGAGATGATGATCAGGGTATATATGGATGGAGAGGTGCAGATATTAAAAACATTCAATCTTTCGAGAAAGATTTTAAGAATGTAACAGTTATTAAATTAGAACAAAACTATAGATCAACAGGTAATGTAATATCTGCTGCTATGTCTGTAATAAAACAAAATGCTCTAAGAGTTGATAAAAAACTTTGGACTCAGAAAGACTCTGGTAAAAGTATAACTATATATCAAGCACAAGACCAAGATGACGAAGCTAACTTTGTTGTAGATGAGATTAACAGATTAAAAAGACAAGGAGAACAGTTAACTGAGATAGCGGTACTGTATAGAACAAACTATCAATCTAGAGCTATTGAAGAAGCAATGCTTAAGGGTGGGCTACCATATAAACTTGTAGGTGGTTTTAGATTCTATGAGAGAAAAGAGATTAAAGATATCCTCAGCTATATGAGATTTCTTTTTAATCCAAAAGATGACCTAAGTGTTTCAAGGATACTTAATGTGCCAAATAGAAAGATGGGGCCCAAATCTGTTGCTAGTTTACATAGCTTGGCTCAAGAGTGTAAATGTTCTGTTGGTGAGTTACTTGTTGGTACATACGAATTAGAAAATGAGTATGAGAGAAATTTAAATATTAACTCTAAGGTATATGAGAGTATATCTTCAAAAAGTTTAGAGATGGTTAAATTTAAATCACTTGTACAGATATTTGGAAGTATATTTACTGAAACAAAAGGCTTGGATGTTCTTTCAGTTATTGATTTGATTTTAAGAAAAACAAGGTACATTGAGTGGATGGATGATGGCTCTGAGGAGGCGGAGTACAAGAAAGAGAATATTGAAGAGTTAAAGAGTGTATCAAGTAGCTATGCAGTAAGGTATAAAGAAAGATCGTTAGATATGTTTCTTCAAGAGATAAATTTAATTGAACAGGAGCAGAGTAAGAATCAAGATGGTAGTGGGAACTATGTTAATCTTATGACCTTACACTCATCAAAGGGTTTAGAATTTGATAATGTATTCATTGCTGGTGTAGAAGAGGGTATTTTACCTCACTCAAGATCTTTTACAGATGAAGATGAGCTAGAAGAGGAAAGAAGGCTATGTTATGTTGGAATAACTAGGGCTAAAGAGAAATTGTATTTAACATTTTCAGAACAAAGATTAAGTAGAGAGGGGTATAGTACGCAGATACCATCAAGATTTCTTGGAGAGATACCCCAAGATATATGTGATTACTATAGTTGGCAGAGTTAATTACTTCCGTATTGTGATACATATCTAGCATGGCAAGCTGGCCATTGACTCGCTCTCGTCTTCTCTCCTGCTCTATACTTCTCAATAGTGTGTTTAAGCTGAGCATACCCATCGAATATATTCTCAGGGAACTGTTTTTTCCACCAGTATGGACTCCATTGGAATAGTCCTTTGTATGTACCCTTGTCTGATTCTGCATTGCATCCTGATTCACAGTACATAATAAATTTTAACCATCTTTTTTCTTCATCAGAGTATGGTCCTGAATCAACTACAGAGTACCAGAATGGACAGTTATACCCCCTCTTCTCAATATCCTGTAATAGATAGTCAGAAGTTCCTAACTCAACGATCTCGTTTACAGGCTCCCTATCTATAGTTTCAGATATTAAAACAGAACTAATGAGATAACCGTTCTCATATGTATTCATTAATCTCTGTTTCATTACTCCATTTGTACCTTTCTGTTTAATATGTTTTTCTCCCTTAATATATAAATTGTTTTCAACAGTTTCTGTTTTGTATGGAATATCAACAAACTTCAATACAACTATTTTATCTGTCCTTATCACCGATATTATTGTTCCATCCTGGACATATTGAGTGCTAAGAGTTACAACATCCTTTTTATCTATTGAAATATTTGCCTCTCTAAGTATTTGAAAAACATCGGGTGATTTTGTTAGTAATGTGTATGTATTATGATCTTTCTCAATTGTAATTAATTTTAAACCGTGAGATATTTTTGGTAATTTCTGATTTGGGAAAAAGTAAAACTCATTACTATTTTCTTGTGGTAAATATTTATCCTGTTGAGCATAAACATATCTATTTGAAATAGATAAAAGGAATGAAAAAAGAAATCCAAAAAGTAGGAGAGATATTAGGGGTATTAAAAAAGCTTTTTTGTTTTTTTTATCGTAAATATCCGTATTCATACATCTCCATACATTATGGGAGTAGTCAAAGTATAGCATGATTCCAAAAACATGTGTAAAATATTAAACATGAGAAAAATATTAAAAATTACTCTCCTGCTATCTGTAGTGTTTGTATCCTCTGTTCTTCTTTCTGGGTGTACTGTATCTGAGGAAAAAATCAGTGAGTACAATATGATGGTTACAGATGCTCAGAAATTTATAGATTCAAAGGAGTATACAATGGCTATTGATAAATTAAGTAATGCAGTAGACCTAATACCTACAAGAGTAGAAGCTTTAGAGAAAATAGTGGATATATTTATACTTAAAAATAGATTAGAAGATGCAACTAAGTTAGTAGACGAATCAGGTGCGCAATTAAAAGACTCTGATAGGGCAACACTTTACTCATCTATTGGTGATGCACAGTATTTAGTAGGTAACTATGATAGGGCTTTATATAATTACCAACTAGCAAAAAGTATGGATACAGGTAATAAGGAGGCCCAATTTGGTATGGGTAAAACCTATATACAGAAAGGAAATATTGAGAGTGCCAAATCATATATAAAAGAGAGCTATACAGGAGATATGTTAATTGAATCTAAGTTAATTCTCTCATATATCGAGGCCGTTAGTGATTTTGAAAAAGCAAAATCAATAGTTAAAGATATAGAGCCAGGAGATAAATGGAGAGATTCTTATACACAGTGGAATGAGGTATTAAATAGTTTAAATACAGATACTCTGTTTAATGGTACTAAGTTAGGAAAAGAGTACATAGATGTAGGATATCCATATTTGGCTATAGCTTTACTAGAACCAAATATCGACAAAATGGGAGAGTATATTGATGGTATATATATATTAGGAAAAGCTTACTATGAGTATGGGGAGTATGATAAAAGTATTGAACTCTTAGAGAATTCTTCTTCATTAAGTGATCTTAATCAGTATATATATTGGGTACTTGCTAGAGATTACTATCTTAAGGATGATATAAATAACTCTCTATCATACTATGATAGCGGTATATCTTACGGTGGTAACAGTGTAGAGAATGAGCTATTAATTGAGTATCTAGATATTCTAATTAAAGAGGATTTAACAGAAAAAGCTCTAGAGGTAATGAGAATCGCAGAAAGGATTCTTGATGATTGGGTCGTAAATATGTACTACATGAATATATACTCACTTAGAAATGATACAGAGAAATTTGAATACTATATTGGATTAATTAACTATGAAGAGTTAGGGGCAGAGGAGAAATTAGAGTATCTTTACTCAAAGGGAGAGTATTTAATAAAGAGTAATGAATTAGAGGAAGCTCAAAAGACTTTAGATGTATTCTGGGAGTTAGATAAATTTAATCCCAAATACAATCTACTTTCTGCTAAACTATCTTTTGAAAAAGGAGAATTAGATGAAGCTAGAGATTATGTTAAGAAAGCGATAGAATATGACCTAAGTGGAGTTGTATCTGAAGATGCACAGAAGCTATTGGCTCAAATCGATTAGTCTGTTATAATCCATACCGCGTATATTCCTAAGTTCCCATTAGGTTTTAATTTTATGATTTTTGAATATGCAAACCTATGATATAAAAATGCCATTAGAGCAGATAAGAAACATTGGAATCATTGCTCATATTGATGCAGGTAAAACTACTACAACTGAAAGACTTCTGTACTTTACTGGACAGATACATAAGATGGGTGAGGTACATGAGGGTGCAGCAACAACCGACTTTATGGAACAGGAAAGAGAAAGAGGTATTACCATCCAATCTGCAGCTGTAACATGTTTCTGGGATTTTGATAGTAAGAGATATAGAATAAATATAATTGATACACCAGGTCATGTAGACTTTACGGCAGAGGTAGAGAGATCTTTAAGAGTACTTGATGGTGCTGTAGTTATCTTTGATGGTAGAAAGGGTGTAGAACCACAATCTGAAACAGTATGGAGACAAGCTAATAAATATCATGTTCCAAGAATATGTTTCTTAAATAAAATTAACCTCATAGGTGGGGATTTTGATAAGAGTTTTGCAACAATTAAAAACAGATTAAGTACCAAAGCGGTAGCTTTAACTATTCCAATAGGTAGAGAGAGTGAACTTCATGGGTATGTAGATTTGCTTTACAATCAAGCGTTTACATATGATTCTGCAGATTCACAAGAGATAAAAGAGATCCCTATTCCTGAAGATTTAAAGAGTAAAACAGAGGAGCAGAGAGCTGCATTGATAGAGGCATTGGTAGAGATGGATGACAAGTTAATGGAAAAGTATTTTGCAGGAGAGGAGATTACTGTTGATGAGTTAAAAATTGCATTAAGAAAAGGTACTTTAGAAAGTAAGGTGTTTCCAGTACTAGGTGGTGATTCGAGAACAGTGATGGCTAAGACATTACTTGATTACATATCACTCTGCTTGCCATCACCTTTAGATGTCCCTCCCGTTCAGGGCGATCATCCCAAAACGGGTGCAGAAATAGAAAGAAAACCAGAAGAGAGTGAACCTTTCTCTGGGTTAGTATTTAAGATAGTAAATGATCCACATATTGGTAATCTATCATACTTTAGGGTTTATTCTGGAACAGTTAATTCTGGTTCATATGTTTACAACTCAACAAAGGATGTAAGAGAAAGGATAAGTAGGTTAGTATTAATGCATGCAGATGATAGAGAAGAAGTTCCTGCACTTAGAGCTGGAGATATTGGGGCAATTGTTGGACTTAAGGTGTCAGTAACAGGAGACACATTATGTGATGAGAATAATCCAATAATATTAGAGCAAATTGTATTTGCAGAACCAGTTGTATCACAAGCCATAGAGCCAGCAACTAAATCTGATGAAGAGAAAATGTCTGAGGCGCTAAACAGATTAGTAAGAGAAGATCCTACATTTAAAGTAGAGAGCAATGTAGAAACTGGTCAAACTATCATCTCAGGAATGGGTGAATTACATCTTGAAATTATGGTAGATAGAATGAAGAGAGAGTTTAATGTTGTTGCTAATGTTGGGAAACCACAGGTAGCATATAGAGAAACTGTTAAATCTATTTGTGAACAGGCAGAGGGTAAATATATCAAGCAATCAGGTGGAAAAGGTCAATATGGTCACTGTTGGTTGAAGATAGAACCAAATGAAAAAGGTAAAGGTTTTGAATTTATAAATGCAATTAAGGGTGGTGCTATTCCAAGAGAGTATATTCCTGCTATACAGAAAGGTGTTGAAGAAACAATGAAGGCAGGAGTAGTAGCTGGATATCCAGTTGTAGATATTAAAGTTACACTCTTTGATGGTTCTTACCATGAGGTAGACTCCTCTGAAGCTGCATTCAAAGTAGCTGCATCTATGGCATTCAAAGAGGGATGTAGAAGAGCAACCCCTATACTTTTAGAACCAATTATGGATGTAGCAGTTGAAGTACCACAACAGTATATGGGTGATGTAACAGGATCTTTAAGTAGTAAAAGAGGTCAAATACAAGGAACTGAGGATATTGGTAATGGTATTACAGTAATAAATGCATTAGTTCCACTCTCTGAGTTATTTGGATATACAAGTGAACTTAGGTCTTTAACTAGTGGTAGAGGCAGTGCAAGTATTGAACCCTCTCACTATGCTGAAGTACCAAGAAATGTTGCAGACGAGATAGCAGGTGTTAAAGGAAATTAAAAATATCTCATATATATCAAAATACACCTTAAACACTTGCATATCTTGAGTCTTTTTGATAATATTCAACGCAGACTCGCTTAATGGTGTTTAGTGAGTATTGTGTAGTTAATAAATATATATAAATTAATTAAATATATTCAATGGCAGACTTTACAAGAACAAAGCCACACATGAATATCGGAACCTTAGGTCATATCGATCACGGTAAGACAACTTTGGTTAGAGGTATTCTTAATGCTTTCTCACCTGAGAAAGATAAAATGATCGATAAATTGGACAAAGATCCAGAGTCAAGAGCAAAATCAATAACTGTTGCTGTAGCACATGTCGAGTTTGAAACAGATACTAGACACTACGCATTAGTTGATTGCCCAGGACACAAGGACTATATCAAGAATATGATCACAGGTGCAGCTCAAATGGATGGTGCAATATTAGTTGTATCATCTGATGATGGTGCTATGCCTCAAACAAAAGAGCATATCTTACTTGCAAAGCAGGTTGGTGTTCCAAAGATGGTTGTATTCATTAATAAATTTGGAGAAGCAGATGACGAGATTTTAGAATTGATTAAAGCAGATGTGTCAGATCTTTTAGGAAAATACGGATATGATGCAAACGCTCCTGTGATAATTGGAGATGCTCTTAAAGCTCAAAAGGGTGAAGAGGAAGGATTAGCTTCTGCTAGAGAGTTGATGAAAGCTGTTGATGAATTTATTCCAATTCCTGAGAGAGATGTTGAGAAGCCATTCTTAATGCCTATTGAAGATGTATTCTCAATTGAAGGAAGAGGTACAGTTGTAACAGGAAGAATTGAGAGAGGAGTAATCAAATTAAATGAGGATGTTGAGATATTAGGAATGGGAAGAAAACCACAAAAAACAGCAGCAACCGGTATTGAAATGTTTAATAAATCAATGAAAGATGCACAGGCTGGTGATAATGTAGGTATTCTTTTAAGAGGTCTTAAGAGGGCAGATGTTGAAAGAGGTCAAACACTTTCAAAACCTGGTTCAGTAGAAACTCATACAGAGTTTAAAGCAGAGGTATATATCTTAAGTAAAGAAGAGGGTGGAAGACATACACCATTCATTACTGGGTATAAACCACAGTTCTATGTAAGAACAGCTGATGTCACTGGAGAGGTAACATTAGCAGAGGGAGTAGAGATGGTTACACCGGGAGATAATACTGAATTTACAGTTAAACTTATGGCTCCAGTTGTAATTGAAAAGGGACAAGGTTTTGCAATTAGAGAGGGTGGTCAGACAGTAGGTAAGGGTATTGTTACTGAAGTTATTAAGTAATTAGTCAGTAAACAGGGAGGATTAAACCTCCCTGTTACTAAAATTTAATTTAGCTCTTTAAGATAGAATGAGTGAAATAGGTTCAAAAATTAGAGTAAAGTTAAAAGGGTATGACGCTGTTGTATTAGATAAGTCTTCTAAAAGTATTATAGAGACTGCCATTAGTACAGGAGCTAAAGTAGCTGGTCCAATTCCTCTACCAACTCGAAAGAGGAAATTAGCAGTAAATAGATCACCATTTATCTATAAGAGTTCAGTAGAACACTTTGAGATAAATACTCATAAAAGAGTAATAGATATCATTGATCCCACACCAAAGACTATAGATGCACTACAGCATCTTCAGATGCCTGCAGGTGTAGGTATTGAGATTCAATAATAGATATATGAAAGCAATATTAGGAATTAAAAAAGGAATGACAAGAGTTTTCGCAAAGGACAGGGCAGTACCTGTTACTTTTGTTGATGTTGCTGGATGTAAGATTGCTAATGTAAAAGAAGGGAAAATAGAATTAGGATTAGGTACTAAAAAGAAATCTACCAAAGCACAATTAGGACAGTACAAAGAGTTAGGTTATGTACCTATGTATAAATGGTTAGTAAAAGGTGAGTTAGAAGAGGGATTTAAGATTGGAAGTGATTTAGTAGCAGAGACCTTTAATGAAGGGGATATTGTTACTGTAACAGGGGTATCAAAAGGAAAGGGGTTTGCTGGTGTTGTAAAAAGGCATGGATTTAAAGGAGGTCCTAGGACACACGGTCAGTCAGATAGATTAAGAGCACCAGGTTCTATTGGTGCTGGTGCAGATCCAGGTAGAGTATTTAAGGGTACGAGAATGGGTGGAAGAATGGGTTCAGAGAGGGTTACATTAAAAAACAAGAGAGTAGTTGGAATAAAAGAGAATCATATTTTAATTAGTGGTCCAATACCAGGTTCTAATGGAGATTTAGTAAAAATATATATTGAAAAGTAACATGGCAGAAAAAGTAAAAAAAGAAACAAAAGAAGAAGTAAAATTAAATGCTAAGGTATGGAAAGCTCCTTACAATGCTGATTTAGTAGCACAGGTTCTTTATGTATTTCTTAGTAACGAGAGGAAAGGTACATCTACAGTAAAAGGAAGAGGAGATGTATCTGGTGGAGGTAGAAAACCTTGGAAACAGAAAGGAACAGGTAGGGCTAGATCAGGATCTACGAGATCTCCTTTATGGGTTGGTGGTGGTGTTACATTTGGTCCTAATGAAAGAAATTGGAAGAGAGATATTAATAAGGGAATGGTTAAAAAGGCTATGTGTGTAGTACTTTCAGATAGAAATAGAAAGAATGCTGTTAAATTTGTAAGCATAGTATCTGATAAAGAGTTAAAAGAGATAAGAAATATACTAAATAAAGAGATATCAAACAAGACCGTAGTTATCACAGATAGTGATAAAGTTAGGTTAGCATTAAGAAATATTAAACATATTAATGTTTTAACCCCAATGAGAGTTAATGTAAAACATATTGTAAACAGTAAAGAGGTGGTAGTTGATAAAGAAGCAATTAATATATTAGAGACCCGATTATTAAATGGAAAGTAAGGAGATTGTATTAAAACCAGTAATTTCAGAGAAAAGTTAC
>DAOQBQ010000008.1:0-14276 GCA_035355175.1 Candidatus Dojkabacteria bacterium | reverse complement strand
GCCTTTCTTCTGTATATACATGGTATACATCCTAAAAAGCATTTCTGCCCAATCGTTTGCTTCAGTTCCTCCTTGACCTGAATGAATAGACATTATGGTATCACACATATCATACTTCCCAGAGAGGAATTTTAGAGATTCAAATTGAGATATTTCATCTTTCAATTTATTGTAATCTTCAATTAATAGTTGCTTTTCGTCTTCAGAGGTATCCTCTATTAAAGAGAGTAATGATTGTAAAGAGTTTTTAAGTGTTTCAATCTTGCTAATTTCCTCTTTTATATCAGCAATTTCTGATAAAGTGTCTTGAGCGTGTTCTTGATTTTTCCAAAAATCAGGGGTACCACTTTCCTGTTGTAGTGTATTAAGTATTTCTTTTTTAGAATCTATATTTAAAGTTTCCTCTATTTCAAGAAGTTTTTGAGTTAGTTGTTCAATATCTCTTTTACTAATTTTTTCCATTCTTGTATATTATACTAATTCAAATTAAAAAAGTATCGTAATATGTTTGGTTTAAATGCAATGAAAAGTCCACAGGAGGTAAAGCAACAGTTACAGGAAGAGAGAAAGAACTTTGTTGTTTTGTTGATATTAGATGGTTTTGGAGTTCATCCCGATCCAGAGGGTAATGCAGTATTGGCTGCAAAGACTCCTTTCTTTGATACCGCTTGGACTTATGGTAGGTCTACATTAATAAATGCATCTGGTACTTATGTAGGCTTACCTGCAGAGGAGGCGGGTAACTCTGAGGTGGGTCATCTTAATCTAGGTGCTGGTCAGGTTGTTTATCAATCTTTACCAAGAATTAATGATGCTATATCCGCACATGAATTAGATACTAATTCAACTTTAAGGGATGCTTTTTTAGAATTAAAGAAAAGAGGTTCTAATATGCATTTGGTTGGTGTATTGAGTGCTGCTGGTGTACATGGACATATTAAACATCTTTTCTCACTATTAGATATATGTAAGGTTAATGGTATTAATCCATTTATACATATTATCCTTGATGGTAGAGATACTCCTCCTAAGGATGGCTTTTTGTATTTGAATAAATTGAATGAGAAGATTAGAGAGGTTGGAGTAGGTAGGATAGCTTCTATGCATGGTAGATTCTTTGGTATGGATAGAGATGATAGATGGGAGAGAATTAAACTTGCATATGATGCAATGGTAGGTTTGTCTCAGGAGAGTTTTAAAGATGCTGTTTTAGCATTGCAAAAGGCATATTCAATAAATGAAACGGACCAGTTCTTTAAACCAAGAATGAAAGTAGATGAAAGGGGGCAACCGGTTGGTGCAATTAAGAGTAATGATGTATTACTTTTCTGGAATTTTAGAGAGGATAGGGCAAGGGAGTTAAGTAAAGCCTTTATCTCTCCTGATTTTAATTTTTTTGTAAGAAGAAATTATCCTGAGAATTTATATCTTGTTACTATGACAGGTTATGAGGAGGGTATAAACGCTCATGTTATCTTTCCACCAAAAGAGATTAAAAAACCTATTGCTGAAATTTTGGCAGATAATGGATTTAAGCAGTTACATATTTCTGAAACAGAAAAGCATATGCATGTTACTTACTTCTTTAATGGTGGTAATGAGCTAGCACATGCTGGAGAAGATTTTTTTAATATACCCTCTCCTAAGGTGGAAAATTATGCTACTATTCCCCAGATGAGCTCTCCAGTTATCAGGGATGAGGTGGTAAAAAGAATTAAAGCCATGAAAGCTTTTAATTACAAATTTATAGTTATTAATTTTGCTAATCCAGATATGTTAGGTCATACGGGGGAATTTATGCCTACAATTAAGGGAAATGAGATATGTGATAGCTTGGCAGCAGATATTGCTAAAGTCACTCTTTCTATGGGTGGAGCTATGATTCTTACGGCAGATCATGGAAATTGTGAGACTATGGTAAATAGGGTAACTAAGGAAGCAGATATATCACATACAAATAATCCTGTACCTTTAACAATACTTTCTGATATTAGTAATATTACTCCTAAGGCGGGTGTCAATTTACAAAAGATAGGAACAGGTCCTAGTGCTAAGGTAACAGGTCTTCTAGCAGATGTTGCACCTACATGTTTAGGATTAATAGGATTGAATACTCCAGAGAGTATGACTGGTGTGGATTTGAGGAATGTATTTTAAAGGAGAAATATTAATATACTAATTCCAAGTATCACTCTGTATACCCCAAATACGGTCAACCAATTTGACTTGCTAAACTTTTGAAGTAAGTATAGACATACATATGTAATTACTCCTGATATAACAATACCTAAAATATCTGATGTATTTAATACTCTTTGTGGGTACTCTTTTGCAATCTCATATATTGGAGCAAGAAATAGGATAGGTAATCCAAGTAAGAATGAAAACTGTAGCGCCGTATATTTATTGATTCCCATTAACATTCCTGTAATGGTGGTAATTCCAGATCTTGAACCACCAGGTATCAGTGCTACTATTTGACTTATTCCCATTGCAAGAGATTGTTTCCAAGATATTTTTGTTAATTCTTCCTCTTTCGCTCTATATTTCTTTTCAATTATTATCATAACAATTCCCCAAAGTATTAAGGAGATAGCGATAATGAAGTTTCCTCTAAACTTGTTTTCTATTACTGATTCGAAGAGTAATCCGATTATTCCTGCTGGAATTGCTGAGATAATGATTTTTAGGTAGAGAGAGAGTTTCTCTTTTTTAAGGATATCTTTAAAAAGAAATTTCCAGAAGTATATTACTAATGCAACTGTTGTACCTAAGTGTAAAACTGAGAGTAAGTAGGTATCCATTTTTATATCTAATAGTTGGGCTGTTAGTAAGAGGTGTGCACTACTGGATACAGGAAGGAGTTCAGTAATGCCTTGTTCTATACCAAGTATTATGACTTTAAGTATTTCCATGTTTTTTGTATGCTATATTAACTACTTGTGGTATATTCTACTTATATGAGAGTAAAAAAGATAGGGGGAATTCTATTAATGTTATTAATACTTAGTATCTCAGCTGTTAAGATTTATGCTGCTGATGCTTCTTTTTCATTTTATCCATCTAGTGGAATTGTTAAGGATGTTAATGAGGGTTTTACTGTTGATATATTAATAGATTCTGGTAGCTATGAGATTAGTAAGGCAAGGGCTGTTGTAAAATTTGATCCCAAAATTGTTAAATTAAGAGAAGCGTATCGTAATGATAACCTGTTTGAAGAGTGGGTAGAGGGGGAAACTAGTACAGACAATACTAATGGTATTGTTATGTTAACTGGGCAAACAACAGATATTGAAAAAAAGGTTTACTATGTTACAGAGGGTGACCCAGATGTATTTGCAAGATTAGAGTTTGAGGTTGTAACTACAAGTAGTAAACCTGTGGTTTTGGAATTTCAATACTCTGGTGAAGATGAGTCTTTAATGTCAGTAATACTTAAGAGTGGTTCTCCCACTGTTAATGTTCTAAACAGTAAACCTGCTTCTGCGACATTTTCTATTGAGGGAGCGGATGTACCTGATACAGCTATTGATACTAATACTGTTGGTATAATTTTGGGAGTTATATTAATTCTGGTTGGTGGGTTTGTAAGAAGTACGAAGGTAAATGTATTTAAAGGAAGAAGAGGAACTATTGTGCTATCAAATTAGAATGTTGATTAGAATATAGATATCTGATATCATTTTTTACATCTGAATGCCGAGATAGCTCAGTTGGTAGAGCATCTGTCTGAAGAACAGAGGGTCCCCAGTCCGAGCCTGGGTCTCGGCACCACGCGAGAGTAGTTCAGTTGGCTAGAACGACACATTGCCAATGTGTAGGTCGCGGGTTCGACCCCCGTCTCTCGCTCCAACAGTGTGTTACTTCTTTGAAATTTTTATTATCAACCTTGCTATCTGTTTTCTTAGTCTAAAGCCAAGATATATGATTGCAAAGGTAACGACAATAGCTATTAACCACTTGTCTGACATTTTTAAATATGTAATTAAAGCACTAAGATCGCCCTCCACTTTTTTACCAATGTAAGCAATTATTAAAGAGTATGTAAACATACCAATAAATACAGCCAAAGAGTGTTTAAATATATTTACTCTAAAAAAACCAGCAGCCATACTTGCAGCTACTCTTAACCATGGTAGAAATCTTGTAAGAGTTATGTAAAAGAAACTACCTTTAATGATTCTCTTTCTACTTTTTTCTATTTTCTCTTTATCAAATCTTAAAAACCTTGCTCTACCACCTAACCATGTATCAGGATTTTTTATTGTAAAGATATATCCGAGTAGGTATGGGAATAGGTAGCCAAGGACACTTCCAGAACCAGATATTAATGCTATTTTATATATACTATTACCCTTAGTTGCTAATACAGATATTATCATCTCTATTGGGACAGGGAATCCCAGAGATGAGATAAATAGGCCTAGATATTTAAGATTTATTAATAGGTTCAAACTTTTATTTAGAATGAAATCGAGCATACAGGTATATTAGCAGATATTTTAATTAGTTAAAATTCCTTTTATTTTTTCCTTGTGTAAGATAAACTTTCTGTATGAATGGGAGTAATAAAAAGAGGGAGCTTGTCATCAACAAAGTAAAAAGATTTCCTGTAATCGTTTTTCTAAAAAGGATTCTTCCTTTACTAGTAGCGATTTCTCTTTTCTTCTTAACCTTTCTTTTTGGTTTATGGAATGTTAGAGAGTTTGATTACAGTGGAAGTGAATTAGATACTGTTTCAAGTAGTGATTTAGATTCATATCTTACTAAGTATATTGGAGAGAATATATTTTTACTTTCTATTTCCGATGTTGAGAAGAAGCTTTTTGATAGTAATGGATATATTAAAGAGGTGTATATTAAAAAGGTACTTCCTTGGAAGTTAGAGATTAATATTAAAGAGTTTAAACCAACATATTTGGGATACTCTTCGGACAGGTGTATTCTTTTCGCTGATACAGGAAAGATGATTTCTGAGATTTGTAAGGAGTGTGAACAGGAGTGCTTGGAAAAGAAAACGACTGAGTTGTATTTAGTATCAGATAGCTCATTGGAGGGAAATGGAGTTTTAATATTCTATGATGAGATTAGTAGTATTCAGAGAGTACTTTCTGAGTTTGAATATATGGTTGATAGTATTGAAATTAGTAATGGTATAGCAAGGGTTAAGGATATTGAGGGTCAAATATTTATCTTTGATATGACATATGATTTTGATACGCAATTGGGTAGGGTATATATCGTTTGTCAAAAAATAGATGAAGATATGATAAAATTCAGTAGTTTAGATTTAAGGTTTGAAAGACCGGTAATGCACCTAGAGTAGTACTTTTATTGACAAGAAGCCAATACTTTGTAAGAATAGAAATGCTTCTTGCTAATTTGCTCTTTTTTGACTATATTATATATACAAATATAGTTTTAAATTTAAGTAATATTTGACTGCCTTTAAATCATATGGCACGGAAAACAATAACAGCAATAGATGTTGGATCCTCAAAGATTACAACAGTTATATCCTCAGTAGAGGATAATCAAGCCCCTTCAGTAATTGGTGTTTGTTCATATCCTAGTAAGGGTATTAAAAAGGGGGTTGTAGTTAATATTGATGATGCAACGAATTCAATATCTGAGAGCGTAATGGCTGCTGAAAGAATGGCGGGTATTACTGTATCAGATGTCTTTGTTTCAATAAATGGGGAATTGGTTACTAGTTTAAACAACAAAGGAGTTGTTGCTGTAGCTAGTTCTGAGATTACTGTGGATGATACATATAGAGCTATTGAGAATGCTAGGACACTTTCTTTACCTGACAACTTAAATCCGATACATATAATTCCAAGAGAGTTCGTTGTTGATAGTCAAGGTGGTATTAAGTATCCAATAGGTATGTCTGGTACAAGATTGGAGGTTGAAACACATATCATTACAGCTCCGAATTCATACTGGCAGAATTTAAAAAAATGTGTAGAGCAGTTGGGTTTAAATGTATATGATGTTGTATTTACTGGTTGGGCATCTTCTCTATCTGTTTTAACAGATACAGAGAAAGAATTGGGTGTTACTCTCTTAGATATAGGTGCTGGTACTACCAGCATTTCAATATTTGAAGAGGGATCTGTGATATACAGTGGAACTGTTCCATTGGGTGGTATTAATATTACTAGTGATATAGCTATTGGTTTACAGGTATCATTAGAAGATGCTGAAAAGATTAAGGTTCATATGAATGATTTATTTGAAAATAAAGCAAAGTCAAAAAAACTATCCTCAGATTCTACACCTGCGCTTTTGAGAAGGGTTGATGAAGAAGAGCCAAAGCTTAAAAAGGGTGATGAGATAGATTTATCAATAATTGATATTCCCGAGAAGAAGGTTTCAAAAGAAATGTTAAAAAATATTGTTGAAGCAAGATGTGAGGAGATATTTGAGATGGCAAAGGATAATGTACAGAAAGCTGGGTTTAAGATTAATATGCCTGCTGGTATAGTGTTGTCCGGTGGCTCTGCACTTTTACGAGATCTCTCTAAATTTACCCAAGGTGTATTTGGTGTTGCTTCTAGAATAGGGTATCCTTCTGGCTTAACAGGTATGGTAGAGGAGATTTCTGATCCATCTTTCGCATGTGTTCAGGGATTGATAAAATATGCAATTGATGATGAGGCAGATGTTGATACAGGTAAGAGTAAAAATGTTGGAACTTTTAAGAATAGAGTAGTAGAATGGTTTAAATCATTGATTCCGTAAACTGCCCAGATATAAAATTTAAGTTTAATTGACTTATGCCTTTAATTACAACAAATGTAGATCCTGTTGCTAAGATAAAAGTAATAGGAGTGGGTGGTGGTGGATGTAATGCCATTAATACTATGATGACGGATTATGATATTCCGGGAGTAGAGTTTATGGCTTTCAATACTGATGCTCAGACACTTAAACTATCTAAAGCACCTGTTACACTTCAGCTTGGTGAGACATTAACCAAAGGACTCGGTGTTGGTGGAAATCAAGAGTTAGGTGCACAAGCAGCAGAGGAGAGTTTAGACCAGATTCAAGAGCACTTGGAGGGTGCAGATATGGTATTTATAACTGCAGGTATGGGTGGGGGAACAGGTACAGGTGCTGCTCCAATAATTGCTGGTGTGGCTAAGAATATGGGTGCATTGACTGTCGCTGTAGTAACAAAGCCATTTGATTTTGAGGGTAATAGAAGAAGAGAGATTGCAGAGGATGGAATAAATAGCTTAAGAGATAAGGTGGATACATTGATAGTTGTTCCTAATCAAAGATTACTTGAGATAGCGGATGCAAATATTTCCTTTATTGAAGCAATGAAGATGGTTGATTCTGTACTAGCTGAGGGTGTTAACAGTATCTCTACATTAATTAGCCAAACAGGATATATTAATGCAGACTTTAATGATGCTAAATCAGTAATGCAAAATGCAGGTACAGCCCTGATGGGTATTGGTAGAGCTACTGGTGATAAGAGAGCAGAGTTAGCAGCTAGAGCAGCCACGACTAGCCCACTACTTGATATGTCAATTGAGGGAGCAACAGGGGTTCTTTACAATATTGTTGGTTCTGATTTAACTCTTCCTGAGATAAGTATGGTTTCGGAACTCATACAAGAGGCTGTTGATCCTTCTGCTAACATCAAATTTGGAGCTCAGATAGATCCTTCTTTAGGTGATGAAATTGTAATTACAATCGTTGCAACCGGTTTTGATGAGAAGAAACAGGTATATACAAAACAACAGAAAGGAGATGATGATGACGATGCATTCGGGTTAGGAGGTATTCCAATATCATCTTCAGATTTTGATAAGGAAGATGATGACTATGAAGAGAAAGAGGAGAAATCTTTTGATGCAGTAGAAAGTAAGAAAGAGGATGAGGAAGAAGAGAAGGAGGATGAAGATTTCTACAAAGGTGCTGCTAAGAAAATAGAGATAGAGGATGATTTTGATGATCCATTGGATAAACCAGCTTTTATGAGAAAAATGTTTGGTAAAAAGAAATAGTAGTGATAATAGAAGTCAAAGTAAAAACTTCATCTATAGAAAGTAAGATTGAAAAAATAGGTTCAAACTATTTAGTATCATTAAAGAATAAACCTCATAACAATAAAGCAAACATAGAATTAATAGATATCATATCTTCATATTTTAATATTCCAAAAAGTTCTGTTAATATTATTCATGGGCTTAAAGGTAAGAAGAAATTAATTGAAGTAAAGAAAGAATGAAAGTAGGAAATGGGAAACAAAAAAGGTTAAGATTAGATTTATATATTTTTATTCCAGCAGTATTAATATCTATCATTGGGATTTTTACCCTTCTTTCAACTACAATAGGAAATGATGGTAAGTTTAATGATTTATCCATTGTGTATAAACAGATAGGTTTTGTTGTATTTGGATTAATAACATACTTAGTAGTTTCTAAGATAGACATCTCTCTTTTTAAGTATGTACAGATAATTATTCCTATATATTTAATTACAATTATTCTCTTAGTATTGGTATTCATACTTGGTCCGGTTATTAACAATGTCCAAAGATGGTTAGTAGTTGGAGGTATACAGATACAGCCATCTGAGATAGCAAAGATTACAGTGATACTTGTTACTGCTAGTATTTTTTCATTTAAACATAGGTATAATCAGTGGTTACTGTTTCTAATATCTTTTATAGCTGTTTTACCTATATTCTTACTAGTATACTTTGAGCCTGCTGGTAGTATGTCCTTTTTAATATTATTTATTTGGTTTTTAGTTGCATTTACTGGTTTGAGTAATCAACTACGAAATACTGTGGCTTTGATAGTCGTTGGATTAGTATCATCATCGCTTTTTTTAATTAGTTTTACTGATAATTGGATATATATTCTGTTAAGTATAGCTGCAATAGTTATAAGTATATTGGCATATTACTATAGAGATAATTGGAGAGTACTCATTGTAATTAGTTTTTTAATTGGGATAATGGTTGGTTCTACCTCTGTTGTTTTATACAAGAATGTTTTAAAAGAGTATCAAAAAGATAGGATAGAGGCGTTTCTGAACCCAACAGAAAACACTAAAGATATTGGGTTTAATGTTAATCAAGCGAGAATAGCGATAGGTTCGGGTCAGATATGGGGGAAGGGTTTTGGTAACGGCACACAGAGTAAGAGAGATTTTTTACCTGAGCATCAAACAGATTTCATTTTTGCCTCTTATGCCGAAGAGTTTGGGCTAGTGGGATCTCTGTTTTTACTCGTTCTTTTCTCAGTTATAACCATTAGGGTTCTTAATATATCGATAGATAATGCACGAAATACATTCTTAAGTATGATATTAATAGGTGTAACTATGAAAATGGTATTAGAGATATTTATTAATATCGGTACTAATCTTGGAGTAATACCAGCAACTGGTATACCGCTTCCTTTGGTTAGTGCAGGGGGAACCATAACCGTTATGACTCTCTTTTCTTTAGGTGTTGTTCAAAGTATAATCAACAGTAGTAATGTTAGTAAAAATAATAGGAATATAATTGACAATTATTAATTAATAACTTAAAATCCTTTGGTCATGAATAAAAATAGTAATAAAGAAAAATTTGCAGTAATAAAGATAAGTGGAACTCAGTTAAAGGTATATGAGGGTAATGAGTACGAAGTTAATAAATTAGCTGGTAATAAGGGTGATAAGGTAGAGATTAATGATGTACTTTTAGTTTCTGATGGTACTGATACGAAATTAGGTAATCCTACTGTTAAGGATAGTAAGGTTATACTTGAAATAACATCTCAAAAGAAAGATAAGAAGGTAGAGGTGTTTAAGTATAAATCTAAGTCTAGATACAGAAGGAGTATGGGTCATAGAGCTTTAATTACTAAAGTATTGGTTAAAGAGATTAAATAATGCGATATTTTTTTGAGTGTGGTAATTTCCCAGATATTTCTCTTGCAGAGCTTTCTATACTCTTAGAGGCTTTTAATGTTTCAAAGGATAGTATAAAGAAAGGTAATGAATCAATTCTGTTCATAGATAGTAATAGTATTACTAAAGAGATATTGGATACAATATTTAAAAGAGCTGGTAGTTTTATTCGTTATGGAGAGGTTATCGAGAATGTAGATACATTTTTACTTCCGTATTTTGATATGAAAAAGGTTGTATATGGGATTTCTGTATTAGGGTATAGCGATATTAAGATTAAAGATATTCAAAGATTATCTAATGAGATTAAGAGAGGATTTAAGGAGAGTGGTGTATCTTCTCGATTTATTCTTCCTCAAAAAGGAGAGTTAAACGCTGCTCAGATAATTTATAATGAGATATTAAGTGATGGTTTTGAGTTATGTATATTTGATATAAATGGACAGAGAGTATACGGTAATACATTGGGTATTCAAGATATAGATTCTTTTGTTAAAAGGGATTTAGATAGGCCAAGTGTTGATTTTGATATGGGTGTATTACCTCAGAAATTAGCTCGTATTATGTGTAATCTTACTGGTTTGCGAAGTGGAATTTTGTGGGATCCATTCTGTGGTAGTGGTACTGTATTAATGGAGGCAGCTGTACTGGGTTTTGACATATTGGGTTCTGATATTGATTTAGGTGCATTAGAAAGTGCTGATAAAAATATTAAGTGGTTATCTAAAGAGGGTCTAATTGAGAGTAATAGGTATAATATATTTCAATTAGATATTCGTAATGTTGAAAAGCGAATTATTAAAGATTTAAAGAGCACAGGTATTAATGCTGTTGTGTGTGAACCTTTTATGGGACCACCTCAGAGAAGAGTTGTAAGTGAATTTAAGGCAGAAGAGTTACTTGAAAATGTAAGAAGTTTGTATGAATCTCTTTTTACTGTTTTAAATGAGATATCTCATAAAGGATTTAAAGTTGTATTAATTGTTCCTGAGTACAAGACAGATAGAGGGTGGAAAACATTTAATTTAAATAGTTTAATTGGTAAGAAGTGGAATATACTGAATAAAAAATATGGATCAGGGGACTTGAAATGGAAGAGGATAAATAGTATTATCTCAAGGAATATTTTCATACTCGAAAAGAGGTAGTTAAATTAATTATACAGAGATATGTCACATGTTGTCGGAGCAGGTAGTGTTACAATGGGTGGTCATGTTGCAGGTAAGAGGCTTGGTGTAAAAAAATATGAGGGAGAGAGTGTAAAATCCGGAAATATAATTGTTAAGCAGAGAGGTTCTGTTTATCATCCTGGTAAAAATGTTTATTCTTCTAAAGATTACTCTATTCATGCAAAGATAGATGGTGTTGTAAAGTTTAGAAAGATGAGTGGTTTTAAGAGGGGTCAATACTTCGTAGATGTGATAGAATCTCTTTAAGGAGATGAGTAAACAAAGATTTATCCAAATAGAGAGTAAGAATGCATTGTTAGAACTGCTTCGTGAGGGTAGGGATTTTGAACGAATATATCTTGCAAGTAGTGCATATAGAGATGAAAAAACAAAAGAGATTGTACAGTTGGCAGAAGAAAAGAAAATCCCAGTTATTAGAGTTCCAAGAAAGACATTGATGAGAAGGCTTCGTGCTTCAACCTCTGAGAGTGTTGTAGGGATGATGTATTCTCAAAATCAATGGGATTTAGATGATCTTTTAGAGAGTATCTATAAAGAGAAGAAGGTTCCATTTTTTTTAATACTTGATGAGGTTAAGTATACTCAAAATATTGCAGCTATAATGAGAACTGCTTTTGCTGTTGGTGTTAATGGAGTAATTACCCATCCTAGTGATGTTAATTTAGTAACTGATGAAACTATTCGAATATCTATGGGTGCAGCAGAAAGAATACCTCTTGTAGAGATGAATCTGTTTACAGCAATTAAAGAGTTGAAAAAGAATGGTATAAAGGTCTTTGGTGTACATATGGATGGTAGTACTTACTTTGAGACAGATTTAAAAGGTCCTTGTGCTTTTGTTTTGGGTGCCGAGGATGTCGGAATATCAACAGGTATGTTAGAGAGAGTTGATGAAAAAATATCTATTCCTATGAGAGAGGGAATCGGTTCATTGAATGTAAGTGTAAGTGCTGCTGTACTTATGTATGAGAAGCTTAGACAAGAGGTTTCTAATTAATCGAAGTTTTCTATTCCTAATTTCTTAAGTAGTATTTCAAGATCTTTTTTACTTAGGAATCTAATAATTACTCTTCCTCCTTTACTTAATCTTCTTACACTAGTACTGTAGCCTATCTTTTGGGTTAACATCTCTCCGTATCTTAATAGATCTGGGTAATCTGTTTGAATAGTTTTATATTTAGCACTTTTACCGTAGTTAATCTTTCTTACTAAGGATTCTGTTTGTCTTACACTTAGACCTCTTTTTACAACAATATCTGTAGCAGCTATTAATGATTCTTCATCTCTAATACCAAGTAGTGCTCTTGCGTGGCCTTCTGATATGGTTTCGTTCATTACTACCTCTTTAACAGGGTCTGGTAGCTTTAGTAGTCTCATTTTATTTGATATTGTTACTCTGTTTAAACCAACTTTTACAGCTATTTGTTCTTGAGGCATTCCAAATTCGTCTTGAAGTTGTGTGAATGCATATGCCTCTTCTAAGGGATTAAGGTCTTGTCTTTGAATGTTTTCTATTAATGCTAGCTCTAACATCTGTTGTGGAGATGATTCTTTGATTACAATAGGGACATACTTTAGTCCTGCTAATTGGGCTGCTCTGTATCTTCTTTCTCCAGCAATAATTAGGTACTTCTCTGAGTTTTTATCTTTTGTTACAATTAGTGGTTGTATAACGCCACTTTCTCTAATTGAGTCTGCTAATCCAATCAACTCATCTGGTTCAATATGCATTCTAGGTTGGAATGGGTTTGGTAAGATTTTTGTAATATCAAATTTCTCAATGTATGAGCTACTGGAGTTATCTATTTGATTTGAGTCTATTAATGCTGCTAATCCTTTTCCTAATCTATTTTCTTCCATTTTTATATATTTACAATTTAAAGAAATCTTTTAATAAACTCTTTTGCAAGATTACTGTAGGCAATTGCTCCTGTAGATTTAGAATCATATTGAAATATTGTTTTACCGTATGAAGGAGCTTCAGATAATCTAACATTTCTTGGTACTATTGATTCAAATGCCATATCTTTAAAGAACTCTCTAACATCTGATACTACATTGGATGAGAGTTTGGTCCTACTGTCATACATAGTGAGGATAACGCCTCCTAATTTAAGAGATGGATTAACTCCTTTTATTAATTTCATAGTATTAATTAACTGTCCTAGTCCTTCAAGGGCGAAGTATTCACACTGTATAGGGATAAGAAGATGTTCAGCTGCACTTAATGCATTTATTGTTAACAAACCTAATGATGGAGGACAATCAATTATTACTACATCAAAATCATCTTTAATTGTTTCTATGGCTTTTCTAAGGAGTGTTTCTCTAGATATCATATTTACCATTTCTATCTCTGCACCTGCTAGTGATAGGTGAGAGGGAACTAGAAATAGGTTAGTGGTTGAGGTAGATACAAATACAGATTGAATAGGTACAGAATTAACAATAACATCGTATATACTTTTGTAAGGAGCTTGTTCGTTAGTATCCCAACTCTGTTTATCAAACTGTTGTGTGAAACCCAGGCCAGATGATAGGTTGGCTTGTGGGTCTAAATCAATTAGTAAAACTTTTTTACCTTTTTTAGCTAATGCTGCTCCTAGATTTAAGGTAGTAGTAGTTTTACCTACACCACCTTTTTGGTTTGCTATTACAAAAATTTCCATATAGATAATTTACCATGTTTCACAGCTAGAGTCCAATGCTATATGTTTCGTGTTGGACAATTCTGAACTCTGAGAATGGGAAGTACACTATCCAGGCTTTACCTTTTATTTTGTCTTGGGTTATTGGTCCAAACTCTCTTGAGTCAGAGCTATTTGTTCTGTTATCACCACATACGAAGTATTCATTCTCTTGTATTGTAATACTTTGTCCTTCGTGGAGATATGAGCCACCGTTTGTAATTACGGTTGATAGTAGATACTTAGATTCATCTAGTAGTTCGTTATTGATATATATTTTCCCATCTTTAATCATTACTTCATCACCCGGAATACCGATAATTCTTTTAATGAAGTCTTGTGTATCAGAAAATTTAAATATTATTACATCTCCTCTCTTAGGTTCTGATACTCTGTATGTTACTTTATTAGCCATTAACATCTCTCCATTTTTGTATGTTGGATGCATTGAGTTTCCTACTACTTCGTGTGG